>JAOAAR010000032.1:0-6163 GCA_026418755.1 Planctomycetota bacterium | reverse complement strand
CAGATGTGTATAAGAGACAGGATATAGTTTCACTTTCTTCCGATTGCGATGGCATACTTCTTTCAAACGGCCCTGGCGACCCTGCAAAACCCCAACTGCTTCTTAAAAACCTTCGGGAACTTTTGAAATCCGAAAAGCCAATCTTTGGAATCTGTCTTGGATGTCAGGTGCTTGCACTGGCGGCAGGCTTCAAAACATATAAACTCCCTTACGGTCACAGGTCTTCAAACCAACCTGTCGTTGATTGCACGACTCAGAAAGGTTATATCACGAGCCAGAACCACGGCTTCGCGGTGGCAGAAGAGAGCCTTCCTCCTAACTGGAGAGTGACTTACAGGAATGCGAACGATGGGACGGTCGAGGGAGTAGCGCACCACGAGTTACCGTATTTTGGCGTTCAATTCCATCCCGAAGCGTCGCCAGGACCGACTGACACAGCGTTCTTGTTTGATAAGTTTCTCGAATTGGCGAGGATGAGATGAAACAGGAAGTGAAGAAAGTCTTAGTGTTAGGCAGTGGGGCAATAAAGATAGGCGAAGCCGGAGAATTTGACTACTCGGGCTCGCAGGCAATTAAAGCATTCAAGGAAAAAGGAATTGAGGTTGTTCTGGTGAATCCGAACATAGCGACTGTGCAGACAGATTCGGGCTTTGCCAATAAGGTTTACTTCCTGCCTGTGGATTTGCAATTTGTAAAGAAAGTCATCGAAAGAGAAAAGCCTGATTCGCTTGCAGCGTCGTTTGGCGGACAGACTGCCCTAAACTGCGCAGTAGCGTTAGCATCCGCAGGTGTTCTGGACAAGTATAATGTAAGAGTATTAGGAACACCAGTTGAGACAATCAAGGACACTGAGGACAGGGAGCGGTTTGCGCAGAAGTTGCGCGAGATGGGAGTGCCTACTCCTGAAGGGGCAACAGCAAGGAGAGTAGAAGATGGAGTTAAGATAGCAGCAAAGATTGGTTATCCGGTGATGGTGCGAGCAGGATACGCCCTGGGGGGGCGTGGTAGCGGAGTGGCTCACAGTGAGAAAGAACTTCTTCCGATTTTGAAGAGCGCTTTCAGAGCAACAGAGCAGGTTTTGATTGAGCCATACCTTGGAGGCTGGCGTGAAGTCGAATATGAAGTTATGCGTGACTCTTACGACAACTGCCTGATTATATGTAATATGGAAAACTTTGACCCGATGGGAATCCATACCGGAGAATCCATCGTTGTGGCTCCTTCACAGACCCTCACAAACGAGGAATACCATACATTAAGAGAGGTCTCAATAAAAGTCGTGCGGAGGCTTGGAATCGTAGGAGAGTGCAACATACAGTTTGCACTCTCCCACAATGGAAAGAAGTTTTATGTGATTGAGGTGAACGCAAGGCTCTCGCGTTCAAGCGCCCTTGCATCGAAAGCAACAGGTTATCCGATTGCTTATGTAGCAGCCCATCTCGCACTCGGAGATTCTTTGATTCAGTTGCGAAACAAAATAACAGGGGTGACAAGCGCGTGTTTTGAGCCCGCCCTCGACTACTGCGTAGTGAAAATACCACGGTGGGATATGAAAAAATTCTCTTATGTGGATAATCACATCGGCACTGAGATGAAATCCGTCGGTGAAGTGATGGCTATAGGACGTGTGTTTGAGGAAGCATTCCAGAAAGCGCTCAGAATGACAGAAGCAACACGGCTTGGCTTTGAGACGACTCGAAAGTTTGAGAATCTCGATGATGCACTTAAAAACCCGACTCCTGAGAGAGTATTCGCCATAGGTGCGGCTTTTCGAGAAGGGTACTCAACCGAGAGAATTTTTGAGTTGACAGGTATCGCGCCGTTTTTCATCGAAAGATTACGGAGAATTTTCGAGACAGAGAAGAAGATAAAAAGTGAAGGATTAACCACTGAAAGAATCGCTGAAGCCAAGAGGCTTGGTTTTTCTGATTTGCAACTCGCCACTTTTGTAGGAAAAACGGAGGCAGAAATTCGGAGTCTGCGCAAAAGATGTGGAATAGAGCCCTACGTGAAGCAGATAGATACACTTGCCGCAGAATATCCAGCACAGACGAATTACCTATATTTCACATATAACGCGTCCGCTGACGATATTGAGAGAACGAGTCTAGATAAGAGAAAGAGCGTTCTTGTTATAGGCTCGGGACACTACAGAATAGGCTCGTCTGTTGAGTTCGACTGGTGCTGTGTTGAGTGTGTGCGGAAACTGCGCCAATTGGGCTACCGTGCGATTATGCTCAACTGTAATCCGGAGACTGTCTCTACAGATTACGACGAATGCGATGCGCTCTATTTCGACGAATTGAGTCTGGAACGGGTATTAGATGTTTGCGAGTTCGAGTCACCCCTCGGCGTGGTTGTGAGTATGGGAGGGCAGATACCAAACTCGCTCGCGCTTCCACTCCACAAAGCAGGAGTAAGAATTTTGGGAACAGGGGCAGACTCGATAGACAGTGCGGAGAACAGGAAAAAGTTTTCGAGCCTTCTCGACGAGTTGAAAGTTGAGCAGCCTGAGTGGACAGAAGCAACAGATTTGAAGGATGCGTTAGCGTTTGCGCGAAGCGTAGGTTATCCTGTCCTTGTGCGCCCGAGTTATGTCTTAAGCGGCGCATCTATGCGGCTCGCATATGATGACAAGCAACTAGAGAAGTTTATCAAGGGAGCAGCAGACATATCGCCGGAGCACCCTGTAGTAGTTTCAAAGTTCATTGAGGGAGCAAAGGAGATTGAGTTCGATGGCGTAGCACAGAACGGAGAAATAAAACTGTACGCCATTAGTGAGCATATTGAAGATGCTGGTGTCCATTCAGGAGACGCAACGATTATACTGCCAGCGCAGCGGATATATGTAGAGACGCAGAGAAGAATCAAAGTGATAGCCCAGCGAATCGCCGAAAGGCTGAAGATAAGCGGACCTTTCAATATTCAGTTCATTGCGAAGGAGAACCGCATAAAAATCATCGAATTGAATTTGAGAGCGTCACGCACATTTCCGTTCGTGTCGAAAGTGTATAACCGCAATTTTGCCACTCTGGCGGTGGAAGCGATAATGGGATATCCCGTTGAACGCACGCGAAAACTGGAGGTTGAGTATGTCGCGGTTAAAGCAGCACAGTTCTCATTCGAAAGGTTGAAAGGGGCTGACCCAGTAGTAGGAGTAGAAATGGCTTCAACAGGAGAAGTCGCTTGTTTTGGAGAAACTGTTGAGGAAGCGTTTTTAAAAGCACTCCGAGCAACAGGTTTTCCGCAAGAAGTGAAAGGACTGTTTATAGATATCACTATCGAGAAGGAACGGTTCCGTTTCCTTGAAGTGCTCACCCTCCTCAATCAAAAGAGAAGTGTCAAATTGTATGCACCTGAACCGCTTTACCATTTCCTAAAATATCACGGTTGTGAGGTTAAAAGACTGGAGTATGAGGATGTGGAGAATGCGCTGCTAAAAGGAGAGATTTCGGTAATGATTCATCTTCCACCAGATGCTTCGCCTGCATCGTTAGAAGAGGGCTACAAATGGAGAAGACAAGCATCAGATTTGTCAGTGCCTGTTATGACGAATCCGAAACAGGCGAGGCTGTTTCTAATGGCGCTTATAAGCGAGAAACTGGAACAGTTGCCGGCTTACGACTGGTCACACTACTGCGGATAGAATAAGATTTTTGCCCGTTGCAAAGCACTCGTGTTTGAAGATAATAATGCAAATTTATCAAACTTTTTTGAAATTGACTTGACGACAATTTTGATGCGGATAGTATTTGATGAAACGGTCATTGATGGTAAGGGAGTCTGAGATGGAATTAGAGAGCCTGCTTAAAAAGGCAGAGGAGATGAGAGGGTATCCTGTCTCCTTCGAGTCGTTTGTACGATTTCTGGGGCTGTTGCTTCAGCACAGAGGCGCAGATTTGTGGGAGTTGATTCGACGCTCTGATGAGTATATTCGGGTGATGATGGGACTGTTCGAGGCATTACATAATGAGGGATATGTTGAGACAGATGAAGAGGGGAAAATCTTTTTCAGCAGAAAAGGGGAAAAATTGGTTGAAGAGTTAGGGGTAAAGATTCTGGATAAAGGATTGAGTGTTGATTCGGGAAAATACGGGCTGAGTCTACCTCCGAGGTTCAAAGAGATTCTGGATGAGATGAGGAGGATTTATACAGAGGTGATTCCGAAGGACAACTTCGACCAAGCACCGCTCCTGCCTGAGGCATCTGTATATAAAGCACTGTATGTAGCACAGCGGGGAGATTTGAGCGGGAAGTCGGTCGTAACAGTCGGGGACGATGACTTGCTGTCACTCATTTTCGGGATGACAGGAGAGCCAAAGCGCGTGCTTGCAGTTGACATCGACGAGCAGGTACTAGGAGTCATCAGCGAATATTCACGGAAAATGGGACTTGGAGTAGATGTTATGCAAAGTGATTTTCGATTGGATATACCTCCTGAGGTTTGCGGGAAGTTTGATACATTTGTGACGGAACCACCTGACACAGTTGACGGTATTACACTCTTTGTGTCCAGAGGCGTCCAGTTCTTAAAGAAAGAAGTTGGCAAGGTTGGATACTGTGGAGTCTCGACGACAGCCTGTCCTCCCCTCGGAATCGTACAGTTAGGGAAAAATTTTGCAGAGATGGGGCTTGTGGTGAGTGCGTGGCTTACGAAGTTCAGCGAATATCCACCTGTGCGGACAGAGTTAAAGCACATTGAGGTACCTGACTTTTACGACCCGTTTTATCCACCGTCAAGAGTATGGTATGTGAGCGACCTCGTGAGATTAAAAACGACGAATTCAACAAAACCCTTGATTAAGGGAATTTTTAAGGGTAACATATCTGACTATGATGGGGATGCAAAAAGATACAGGTGAGGATTAGAGATAAGAGATGGAGGTGAGGATGGGCGGATGTGTTCAACAGAGTACAAGGTGCGTGAAGGTGAAGCATCTAGCGGCGAAGTTGAGCGGCTGCGACCCTGTTATCCTGAACGACGAGAAGAGACTGAAAGAGATTCTTGAAGAGGTCTCTTCTGCCGTGAAGATGAGCGTGTTACAAAGAGTATCGCACCGCTTTGAACCCCAGGGTGTTTCACTTGTCTACCTGCTCGCCGAGTCGCACATCTCGATTCACACCTGGCCCGAGTGCGGCGTTGCTGATCTTGAGATTGTTACCTGCAGAGAAGAGTCGGATGTCAGCGTAGGGCTCAAACTTTGCAAAGAGCGCCTCAAGGCGGTTAAGGTCGAGCATCGAGTGTGGACTTTCGCTCACAATTACTGACTCATCACAAAACGCGCGTCGCGCGTTTACAGATCTTGTCTCATACGGCGAGATAGAGCCGCAGGGTAGGTTTCTGTTTTGTGTTTCCCTAGCGTCCCCACCGTCCGAATGTAAAATCGTATTCCTCTTTTTTCTGGCATGTCTGCCATGTTTTCTTACAATAGATCCTTAACCAGATTTAAGGAGGCGAAAGAGATGGCTTCAAAGAGAAAAAAAGTGACAATCTTAACTCTTTACAAAATGCGCGAGGAAGGGGTACCGATTTCGTGGCTTACTTGTTACGACTATCCAACCGCGCTTGTAATGGAACAAGCCGGAATTGATATGATACTCGTCGGCGATTCGGCGAGTATGGTTGTCTATGGAAATGAAAGCACATTGCCTATTAAGATGGACACTCTAATCGAGCATACGAAGGCGGTTCGAAAAGCCGCACCAAGCGTTTATCTCGTCGGTGATATGCCCTTCATGTCATACCATATCAGCCCAGCAGACGCCGTATGGAACGCAGGGAGGTTCCTGAAGGAGGCAGGCTGCGATGCAATCAAACTTGAAGGGGGCACCCGGATTGCTGACAAAGTGCGGGCGATTGTTGACGCCGGCATTCCTGTGATTGGACATATCGGATTGACTCCGCAATCTTCGGCAATGCTAGGCGGATTCAGAGTTCAGGGAACGAGTGTTGAAAGTGCGAAGTTACTGCTGGACGATGCGAAAGCACTTGTTGAGGCAGGTGTGAAAGGAATTCTACTTGAATGCGTTCCGACTCCCGTTGCGCAACTGATTAAGCGTGAGTGCGATGTCCTCATTTTTGGTATCGGCGCTGGACCAAATCTTGACGGACAACTTTTAATTGTTCATGATTTGCTTGGGCTCTTCCAGGCGTTCCAGCCGA
>JAOAAR010000313.1 GCA_026418755.1 Planctomycetota bacterium | reverse complement strand
GGATATACCGCCGTTCTCCTCCGCTTCTGTCACCCAATCCTGCTGGAGACTGGACGCTGTGTGTCGCATCAAACACTACCAAAACATCCAACGAAGAGAGAGATTCAATGTTGCGCATATCAACCACCAAATCGTCATAGCCGAAAGTGGTGCCGCGTTCTGTCACAATCACATTCTTGTTCCCTGTGGAGCGAACCTTCTCGACAGCACCTTTCATCACAACGGTGGATGCAAACTGCCCCTTCTTTATATTTATTGCTTTCCCTGTCTTCGCCGCCGCCGTTATCAAATCCGTCTGCCGGCACAAAAACGCAGGAATCTGCAACATATCCACCACTTCCGCAGCATAAGCAACCTGCTCAACAGAGTGGACATCCGTCATCACAGGCAGCCCAAATCTCTGTTTCACTTTTTTAAGAACCCCTAGACCTTTCTCAAGACCAGGTCCTCTATAGGAGAAGCCGGATGTCCTGTTAGCCTTATCGTAAGAGGATTTGAAAATTACAGGAATCGAAAGCCTCTTTTCGAGGTTCAGAAGTTGTTCTGCGACAAAGAAACAGAGGTCCTCACTCTCTATCACACAAGGACCTGCTATCAGAAAGAGAGAATCTTTTGAGAGGAGTTTTCCAGAACCGAGTGAAATCGAAGGGTTCTTATGGGGCGCTCGACTCATTCTTGCCCTCTTCCATTTCGATTCCCAGGGCGGCTAATGCGCTCTTTAAGTCAGGAAAAACTGCAAAGAAGGGGAGTATACCAAGAACGCTCATAGCGCCTCCTACGGCTTGCGAAACATCCGCCAGAAAAACAGAATGGGTCCCTTGCGCCAATTTCTTATCAGATGCAAAAGAGACAAGAAGCCCCAATGCCGCCGAACTTATGTATGTCACCTCTTTCATACAGAAGACTACTCTTGCTACATCATCCTTTTCCAGTTCGTCGAAAAGAGCCCTTATCGCACGAGCATCCTTCGCCTCAATCGCACCCGATAACTTCACCACCGTTATTTTCCCTTTCTCCGTTTGATAAAGTTTCTTCTCAAACCCAAAACGCTTCTGCTGGACTTCCGCTTCCGAAGGTTCCAACTCTTCTCCACAATATGGGCAGAAACGGGCTATAACAGGTACACGGGCACCGCAATGCTTACAACTTCTTACTGTCATTAAAACCCCTCCTGTAACATATACAAATTATACAATATTTGCGACAAATAAGCAAGCAGTTTTTATAAAAAAGGGGTTAAATTAAAAAGGAAGAAAAAAAGGAAACCTCCGTTAAAGAGGTTTCCTTATGCTCACTTTAAACAAAATCACTTTCCAGGTAGAAGCCCCTGACCTGAATAAAGACCGGGAGTGTCCACCAAAGGTGCCGTTGCTTTCTTCATAAACAGTATTGCCCAACAAGTGTCAGGAACAGGTCCTGATGTTCCGTTTCCTCCTGCGTCCCAAGAACCATCAGATTTTTGCGCCCCTAAAAGATATTTCGTTCCCTCCTCCCACCAGAGATTCTTCCCAAAAGAGGGAACCATCGCCAACATCCCTACTCTTTCCAGAGCAAACAGGTAATAGTAGTGATGCATTGATGGACGGGAAGGAGAGGGACCGTCCTTACCACCTGGATACAACTTACCCGTCGGGTTACGGTGTATGGAAAAATGATGGGCAATCCACGCGCATCCATCGCGTATTCCTTGCTCCACTTTGCTCTTATATTGATTCCACACAGGTTTTCCTTCAAGCGCCCATTTGCAGACAACAAGCGCCACCACTCCCGATGTCGTCATAGAACCGTTTATGATTTTTCTCCACTCCATCCCATCAGGGTCGTTATACATATAGCACCATCCACGAGCAAACATCTTCTTCTTCTCACCGCCGAACAGTTTCTCCTGCTCCTGTTGCACAACCGATGTCCGCAACTGCTTAGGGTCAGTTCCTAACTTCAACTTCTCCGCCTCCCGCATCTTCTTCCTGAACTCCTCCATTATCCGCTTCTCGCTCATCTCGAGTTCCTTTATGCTCTTGTCAGCCAGAGGAACAGGAAACCACTCAACCTCAGGACCATCTTTCTCCTGAGTAGCGGTGCAGTAATCCGCTATCTTCACATAAACCTCTTCGGGAACAGGAACCCCGTGCTTCTGCGCAACTGCAAGCGCCAGACTCGCATACTGCGTATTGGACAAATCCTCTCCCTGCGGTGGATAGCGCCAAATTCTGTCCGTCCTGTTCTTCACAAGCCAATCAACAGCATCAATCATCCTTTTCTTATCAGCCTCAGGCCATCTCTGAAAATCCTGCTTCGGGTCATACTGTGGCTCGTCCAACTCCGTGATTCCCTTTTTCGGCGGCTTCTTCTCTTGCACCTTTTTTATCTCCTTCTTCGCACGCGCTTCATACAGCGCATCCAGTGCCAGTATGTAGCACGCCACGCTGTATGTG
>JAOAAR010000312.1 GCA_026418755.1 Planctomycetota bacterium | reverse complement strand
GTTTAGAGACAATGTTGAGAGGTATTTTAAAAGGAGATAAGGTATGAAGGAGGATAAAGGGAAAGAGAGGAATGAAAAGGAGAAACAGGCGGAGAGGGAAGAGGATGTAGAGAAACTGCGGAGTGAATTGGAGGCGAAGAAGAAAGAATACGACGAGTTGTTGGAGCGCTCAAGGAGGATAATGGCAGAGTATGTGAATTACAGGTCAAGGGTAGAGAGAGAAAAAGAAGATATCGTTTTTAGTGCGCAAAAAAAAATCCTTCAGGCATTTCTTCCAGTGATTGATGATTTTTATCGGGCGATTAGAGCAGCGCAAACTTGCGAGGATGTGAACTCACTCAAAGAGGGGCTGCTGGTTTCAGAGCAGCAGTTCAAAAAACTCTTAGAGTCTATCGGGGTGAAGGAGGTTGAATGTGTTAACCTGCCGTTCGACCCGCGTTATCAGGATGCTACAGATGTCACTGAATCGGAAGAAGTGGATTTCGAGAAGGTGGCGGAGGTGTGCGAGAAAGGTTACATTTTTAAGAGTGGGGGCAGAGAAGAGGTGTTGAGGGCGGCGAAAGTAAAAGTGGTGAAGCCAAAACAAAAAACTTAACCTTTGACTTGAATTAGGGAAAAGATAGGGTATAATTCGGCTTGCGGTTTTTAGGTGTGAAAAGAGGTGCCAACATACGAGTATGTGTGTAAAGGGTGTGGGAAGCGTTTCGAAAAGTTTCAGGCAATGAGAGCGGAGCCGCTGAAGGAGTGTATCTTCTGTGGTAGTAAGTCTGTTCAAAGGCTGCTTGGTGCTGGTGCAGGGGTGATTTTCAAGGGCTCGGGATTCTATGAGACGGACTACAAAAAAGAGAAAAGAGTAGACGCCAACAATTCGAGGGATGATTCGAAAAAAGAGGAATCGAAAGGGAAAAATTCTCCGGATAGAGATTGATTTGTGATAGTTAGAGTGATGAAGGAGGTTTATATGGAAAAGAGTTCAATCCCGACTGTAGAAGAGAGAGGGTTGTTTAAGGGATTAGGGACTCCCCCGTCGTTGAACGCAATACTTCTGGCGTTTGTCGGCATTGTAGTTTTCTTAGCAGGAGCCAAAAGCATTGACTGGTTGGTTTCCAAAGTTACGCCTCAGAAATACACATACGAAAGGTTCGTCTGGGCAGCGCGCGACAAGGTTGTCTCAATCATTCCTCCTGCTGCTTATCCAATAGACAAAATATTCATTCCTGTGACGCTCGTAAGAAGTAGAACTGCAGTTGAGAGTTCGTGGATTAATGCTTGGGAAGAGTGGACGCAACAAGAGACAAAGCAACTGGAGGGAAAGCCTGATGTGGACTGGAAAAAGAAGACTGAAGAGTTTAGAGAGAAACTCCATCTTCCCTGGTGGATATATTTTGTGTATGGTTTCTGGTTTATCGTAGTGTGGGGGCTTTTTGCTGGTGCTGTCAATCGTATTTACGCATACAGAATCGGACGAGACGAATCAATCACCATAAGAGAGGCGATGGGATATGGTTTCAAAACATGGGGAACCCATATTTTCTCTGCTGTGCTTTTGGCAGTGTTCGTTGCAGTCATATTCTGGGCAGGGGTACTAGGAGTCTGGGTCTTTGGGAAGATTCCTTATGTGAGTTATCCTGGGCAGATTCTCTTAATTCCTGGTTTTCTTCTCATACTCATCGCTTCGTTTATAATCGCTTTCATCATAGTGATTCTTGCCTTCGCATTCGACCTCATCTCCTCGGCGATAGCGGTTGAACGGACTGACCCCTTCGATGCTATTAGTCGTGCGTATGCTTATGTGACAGAGCGTCCTTGGCATTCTCTCCTTTACACAGGTCTTGCGACTCTGTTTGTAATGTTCTTTCTTTACTTCGGGCATCTTACGCTTGGAGTGAGTAAGAGGATTTTAGCGACAGGGTTAGGCTCACTTTACGAGCCGATACAAAGTTACATTGGGGGGACTAAATTTGACATTGCTTTCGCAAACACCCCGGCGACATTAGGTTGGCTGGGAGTAGCAGTGAAGTGGATATTGTGGGTAATGCAAATTTTCATATTTGCTGCTGCTGTGGCGTTGTGGCTTGCCTCGAGGACAAAGTCTTATCTTTTATTGAGACAGGAGATTGATGGAGACGATACTGATGAGATCTATATAGAGGAGGAAGAATTGGTAGAGGAGGTTTCAACACCTGCTGGTGAAGAGAAGAAAGAAGAGAAAAAGGAAGAGGAGAAGGGGGAAAAGAAAGAAGAGAAAAAGATAGAGGAGAAGAAGGAGCAGGAGAAGGAGAGTAAAGGCGAAGAGGAGAAAAAATAGAAGGGAGGGGAGGGCGGTCAAGTGAGAATCAAATGGTTGGGGCATGCATCTTTTTTGATAGAGAGTAGTGGAGTGAAGATAGTTACAGACCCTTACAGGGAGATTGGGCTGGAGTTTCCGAAGATTAAGGCGGACATCGTTACAGTCAGTCA
>JAOAAR010000311.1 GCA_026418755.1 Planctomycetota bacterium | reverse complement strand
GCCTCTGTTCTTTGCCATCAATCACTGCAAAGGTTTTGCCGCCTGTCCGCGCCACATAAGCAAGCCTTTTCCCATCAGGACTGAAGACAACGCTTCCTGTTACGACATCCTCGTATTGCTTCTCTTCTTTGGAATCAACCACTACACAGGCTTGGGTCGCGGAGCGAGCGATGTATACCACCTTCTTCGAGTCGGGGCTAAAAGCAGGTCCTGACTCGATACCATAGTACTGTTTGCCTTCCTTCCCGTCGCTCACCACAAGCCAGTTTTCTCCTGTCTGGGCAACATAGGAAGTTCGTGATGAATCCGCACTGAAAACAAAACTTTCTATTCCGATGCCGTCGTATTGCTTCTGTTCTTTGCCGTCAATAACCATGCACCATTTATCCGCTATCTTAGCGGTGTATGCAATGTGTTTCGAGTTGGGGCTGAAGACAACCGAACGCGTCAAAACATCATCAAATTGTTTATCTTTCTTACCGTCCAGAACCACACATTTCTTCTCGCCTATCCTCGCAACATAAGCAACATGCTTCCCATCTGGGCTGAAAACAGGCGAATCAAAAATCTCCTCGTGCCGCTCTCCTTCTTTTTCGTCCAGAACCAGGCACATACCCTCTCCAGTTTTCACAACATAAGCGATTCTCTTTCCATCAGGACTGAAAACAGGCGTGCCCACCCACTCGTAATCCTTCTTCTCTTTACCGTTAACCACCATTCGCATTTTGTCGCCTGCCTTAACTGCATATGCCACGCACCGCAAGTCGGGGCTCACTCGCAATGTTTCCTGAACCAGCGTGGAGAAATCCACCTGAGCGACCAATTTTTCGCTTACCTCCCTGTCCGAAACCTCTTGCGAAGAAACAATCCCTGCGAGTGAAATAAGGACTACCAGTATTGTGAAGAGAGTTCTAAACATCACCATCCCCTTAAAGATGCCAACAAGAATTATAAGTCATTCAATAAAGAAACGCCAGCGGCAGAAGGAGCCCTCAGGATGCTCGTCTGGTGGACAGAAAAGGCATTCCGTCTTGATTCGCTTGTCGAGTGTTTCAGCAAACTTTGTATATTCGACAAGCCCTACACTCTTACAGGGAAAATCGGCCAGCCCTTTCCGCTTGCGCGCCTCCTGAACACGACATGTGTTCATAGTGAAAACAAGCGTATTTTTATCAGGACGTTCCACTGTCTGCTCGTTGATGTTCGCATAAAGACGGAATTTAAGCGCAAGTGAAAGCCCATCCAGCCCGCACCCTTCTTCCAATCCAAGAAACTTCATTATCCTCTGGGCTTCAACGACGGTGAACTTCTCCCACACCTCTCTGTCCAACTCAACCGCAGTCCTGAGCCCGTATTCTTTCTCAACTTCAAGAAACCAGAAACCATCATGCGCCAGCCACCTCTTGCATAAATCCTCTACATACTTAAGCATCTCTTCTCGACTCAAATCCTTCGGCGACTCCTTTCTCATTTGTAATCTCTCCCTTAACCACTTGTCATCTTTTCTACACTCTCCCTTATCTTGTGGACAATGAGATAGAAGTTTGAAGCAGCAGCGCTTTCAGGCAGTCTCAAAACGACAGGCACCCCTTCATCAGACGCTTTCACAACTGCAGGCTCAAACGGCACCGCCCCCAAAAATGGAACACCTTCTTTCTCTGCAAACTCCCTAACCTTCTCCCCTCCGCCAAAAAGAAGAACCTCTCCCCGACAGTGTGGACAGAGAAGAAATCTCATATTCTCGATGATTCCTAAGACTCGCACTCCCATCTTGCGACAGAACGAAAGCGATTTTTCAACATCCAGAAGCGCCACTTCCTGCGGAGTTGTTACCAACACCACACCGTCCAGTTCCTTAATGATTTGCATCACGGAAAGCGGTTCGTCTCCTGTGCCTGGCGGCGAGTCAACCACAAGATAATCCAACTCCCCCCAAACGACATCTTTGATGAACTGTTTGATAGCCGCTATCTTGAGAGGTCCACGCCAGATTACAGCATCCCCTCTTTCTCGCAAAAAGAAAGCAATAGAGATGACTTTCAGACGCTCGTTGTATTGATAAGGTAGGAGTGACCTGCCGTCCGGGCCAACATCTACGCGCATGCCATCAATGCCCAACATCTTCGGAACATTAGGGCCATGAATGTCAACATCCAGAAGCCCAACCGACAACCCTTGTTTTGTCAAAGCGGCAGCCAAATTCACCGCAACCGTCGTCTTGCCTACTCCGCCCTTGCCGCTCAAAACCAGTAACTTATGTTTTATCCGACTTAACCTCTCGGAAATCTCTCTCTTCTCCTCGGCAAATTCCTCATCTCTTGACCTACTCAATGGACATCCCTCGCTCACTCTGCCTCTCCTTCAAACTGTAAAACTCATTACCATCCTCTCCCTTCTTACAGACAATTGTATCTTCATCCGACAGGGAAGCCAATGCACGAAGCAACTGCTCTGAACCCACAGACAAAGCAACTTC
>JAOAAR010000310.1 GCA_026418755.1 Planctomycetota bacterium | reverse complement strand
CTGTTTTGAACATCGGTTTAAACGATGAAATTGTAAATGCGTTGGAGAAGAGAGAGGAGAACAAAAAGTTTCCGTATGACGCATACAGACGGCTAATCACTATGTTTGGTGATGTTGTGATGAATGTTGAGAGAGAGGATTTTGAGAAGGTTTTGCGTGTGATGTGTGAGAGGCGGGGGGTTAAGAGGGAGCAAGAACTTTCTGTGGCGGATATGAAGGATGTGGTTAAGGAGATGAAGAAGGTTTATCGAGACAGGGTGGGAGAGGAGTTTCCGCAGGATGTATGGGTACAGATTGAGCGCGCCATTTTGGCGGTTTTCAGGTCGTGGAACAACCCACGCGCTGTGACATACAGGAGGTTGAACCGGATAAGTGGTTTATTAGGGACTGCTGTAAATATTCAGAGGATGGTATTTGGCAATCTTGAGGCAAAGATGTCGGCGTCTGGTGTAGGTTTTACTCGTTCGCCTGCTGATGGGACGAACAAGTTGTATGGTGAGGTACTTTTTGATGCGCAGGGGGAGGATGTAGTTGCGGGGATTCGGACGCCTATGCCGGTTGATGAGTTGAAGGAGCGGATGCCTGAGGTGTTTGAGCAATTACAAAGGATTCGAGACAAATTAGAGCGGCATTACAGGAATATGCAGGACATTGAGTTCACCGTTGAGAAGGGAAAACTCTATATGCTTCAGACGAGGACAGGGAAGCGTACTGGGTTTGCTGCTGTGAAGATTGCGCTTGATATGTTTTCCGAGGGACTGGTGAATGAAAAGGAAGCGCTTATGATGGTTGAGCCTGAGCATCTCACACATCTTTTGTATCCCGTTTTTGACCGTGAGGAGTTGAGGTTAGCGCAGAAGGAGGGGAGGATACTTGGGAGGGGGCTTGGTGCTGGTCCTGGTGCAGCGAGTGGGCTTGTTGTTTTTGACCCGAAGGAGGCGGAGAAGGCGGCTAATGAAGGAAAGCGTGTAATTCTTGTGCGTCGAGAGACTTCGCCAGAGGACATAGGGGGAATGCATGCTGCGGTAGCGATTGTTACGAAGACAGGAGGGATGACATCGCATGCTGCGGTTGTGGCGCGCGGGATGGGGAAGACCTGTGTAGTTGGTTGCGAGGCATTGGAGATTAACTATGAGAGGCGCTTTATGCGTGTTGGTGCTCGTTCTGTGAAGGAGTTTGATTCCATCAGTGTTGACGGGACGGAGGGTGTGATTTACGAAGGCGAGATAAAGAGTGTTCCGAGCGAGGTAGTGCGGGTTCTTATAGAGAAGACGCTTGATGCGAAGGATGCGCCTGTTTATCAGATGTTTGCGAAGGTGATGGAGTGGGCGGACAGATACAGGAGGCTGGGGGTGAGGGCGAATGCGGACATACCGAGGGATGCGGCTGCGGCACGTGCTTTTGGTGCGGAGGGAATCGGGCTTTGCAGGACGGAGCATATGTTTTTTGAGGGGGAGAGAATCTGGTCGATGCGGAAGATGATAATGGGAGAGACAGAGGAGGGGAGGCGGAGTGCACTTGAGGAGTTGCTTCCGATGCAGCGGGATGATTTTTTGAGAATCTTCCGCGTGATGGACGGCTATCCTGTAACAATCAGGCTTTTTGACCCGCCGTTACATGAGTTTCTGCCGCAGGAGGAGAAGCAGCAGAGAGTTATGGCGGAGAGGCTGGGAGTAACGGTTGAGGATGTGAAGGCGAAGGTTGCGCGTCTGCACGAGTTCAATCCCATGTTAGGTCACAGGGGTTGTCGTTTGGGGATTACGCAGCCTGACATATACCGTATGCAGGTAAGAGCGATTATTGAGGCGGCGCTAGATGCGAAGAAAGAAGGGATAAAGGTTCTACCTGAGATAATGATGCCTGTCGTGGTGAACTATGAGGAGATGGAGAGATTGAGGCGAATGACAGAAGATGTTGCTGAGAAGGTTTTCAAAGAGAGAGGCGAGCGTATAGAATATCTTGTGGGGACGATGGTAGAGACTCCGAGGGCGGCGATTACTGCGGATAGAATCGCTGCTGTTGCGGAGTTTTTCTCTTATGGCACAAACGACTTGACACAGTTGACATTTGCGTTTTCCCGTGACGATGTAGGGTCTTTTCTACCTCACTATATTGAGAAGAGAATTTTACCTGAAGACCCGTTTAGAACCCTTGATACGGAGGGGGTTGGCTATCTCATGAGACTGGGGATAGAGAGAGGGCGTAAGACAAGGAAGAATCTGAAGGTGGGAATCTGTGGAGAGCACGGAGGCGACCCTGAAAGCGTCAAGTTTTGTCATCGAAGTGGGATGAACTATGTGAGTTGTTCGCCATATCGTGTTCCGATAGCAAAGTTAGCGGCTGCGCATGCTGCTCTTGAGGAAGAGGCTCGTCAGGCGTAACTCCATTCAGAGCGGTTAAGCAGGCAAAATTTTTCTGCTTGAATCTTGCGTCTGCGCTGCATCATAGTATAATGATGACGAACGGTATGGGAGGATATGTTT
>JAOAAR010000309.1 GCA_026418755.1 Planctomycetota bacterium | reverse complement strand
ACATATGGGAGTTGTAAGTCTCCAACAGTGAAACTCGAAGAGAACTCCTTTCCGAGAATTCGTCCATCAGTGGACCTAACAGAGGATGAGACTCGCACATTGTAAGTTTTTCCGGTTACCAGAGGGTTATTAGGCTTGATTATCACTTCTGTTGGAGAAGGTTGTGACACAGTGGCTGGTAGAATGTTTACCCCCTCTCTGATGGTAAAGTTAGTGTTGTTTACAGTGTTGGAGTCGACTATAAGGGAGAATCGCAACAGAGGATAAACATTCGGGTCAACAATTTGGGCGCCATTTTGAGGGTAGACTTTTGTTATGTGAAAAGAGAGAGAGGGTTCTTTCTTTTCTCCTCCTCCGCCGCTGCCCAAAAGCACAAGAAGAGCGACACCTCCCGGTCCGCAAGAGGGAAGGAAAAGAAGGAGTGGAAGAAGCATTAATCGCCACATAACAGGAATCCTCCATATGAAAACTCCGATTACATCTATATAATAGACAGAAAAGAAAACAGTTTTCTACAAAAATCAAGTGGTGTTACTCTCCGCCGCGTGATTTTCGGTAGCGTTCTGCAAGGGCTATTCGTTCAAGAACTGTGGGATGCGTGAAGTAGAACCAATAGACAAGAGAAGTAGGATGCAATTCAGAAATATTGCTCAGTGCCAGTTTCTTCTCTGCGCTTATAAAAGATTCGGCATCGTCGGTCAGACGAAGAGATTCTATATCAGCCTGTACCTCCATTCTACGGGAAATGAGGTTGTTGATAGGAGAGGAGAGAAAGGAGAAAGACAATGCCCAAAAGGCAAGTAGCGCCACGACACGCGGCTGGTATGCAAAACGAAACTCCCCACTCGTACAGTAAGCAGAAATAAGAAACGACAAAAAGCATAAGAACAAAGTGATGCCCAGTGCACTCAAGAAGAGCCCTTTGGCTATGTGGTGGTGTTTGGCGTGACCGGCTTCGTGTGCTACTATCACTTTCACTTCTTGAGGAGAAAAGTTTTTCAGGAGCGTATCATAAAGGACGATGCGGCGTGTAGAGCCGACCCCACTGAAGTATGCGTTTGTGTGAAGGCTACGGCTCGACTCATCACTGACAAGAATCTCTTTCACATCGAAACCTGCTTTTTTTGAGATTGCTATCAACTCATCGTGCAGTTTTTTGTCGTGAAGACGCCTGAAGTTTGCGAACAATGGCTCGAACACCAGTGGTGAAATAAATGAAAAAAAGACAGAGAGGAGGAACAAAATAACTGCCGCCGGAAGCCACCAAAAATTTTTGAGATGTCTGATGAGAAAGAAGAAAACTGCGACAAGCAACGCTCCAAGAACGAGCCCTATAGTTTTGCTTTTAAGATAGAGAAGAAACCATTGAAAACCGCTCATTACGAGAAACCCAAACTCTCGCTCAACCACTACTCCTCTTGCGTAAGAGAAGGGAAAGGAGATGACGAAGTAGGATATATAAAGGATGAAAAAGAAAAAGAGTGCAGAGAGTATGGGGCGTGCAGGTTTGAAAAGCCATTGCTCGATTTTTTTGCCTGGAACGACAAGAAACAGAACCAACATAGAAAGAGTCGTAATAAATTGCGCCAGACCAATTAGTCTATGCGTCTTGTAGTATGCGGCTCCGTTTTTCAGTTTTTCAAGTTGCTCAGGAGAGAAGTATCCGCTTTCGGCAACAGGTGAAGGAATCTCCTCAGAAGGAAGTATGATAAAACAAGCAACACAGAAAAGTAAGAGAAGAAAAGGGAGAGCAAGAAAAAAAATCGCCCCATTCGTCTCACTACTCAGTTTCTCTGAGTGACCTTCCATACTTTTCCTGCATCCATTTCCGCCAACTCTCTTCCGAAAGTTCGTGTGGTCCGCTCATCGCATATCTCAATGCGGCGAGATAGATTCTCGCAGTCTCATACTTCACCATCAGTTTGTGATGTGCATCGAGAAATTCATCGTGGAGTTGATTCTTCCGCTTCTTCAGTTTCTCTGCATCCCATTCTTCTTCTCGGGCGGTTTTCTCTTCATCTTCTATCTTCTTCAAAACCTTTATCATACTTTCAAGCGGCTGTAGAACCTCTCCCAACAAAGCAAAAAGTCGGTATTTTTCTACCTTTGAGTAGATATTGCTTTTCTTTAACACTTCTCTGAAGTCTTCATAAGCGGACTTCATGCTCTTCAGAGTCCCCTCAACCACAAGAGGAGAGTCGGGCAGTTGCAATGGTTTTATCTTACTAATGGAATCTTTGTATGTGTCGAGAGTGCTTGCAACCTGTTCTACAAGGTATCTGAAATCACTCACCTCCTTTTTGATAGGTGCAACAAAAACCATCTGATAGGTAATCCCTCCTGCTGCAAGAACTACCCCTATGACTATCAGAAGAATCAAGTTTCTTTTCTTCCGTTTAGCCTCTCTCTCAGGGTCAAATTCTCCCTTTCTCGCTCCCGCAGCGAGCGTCGCCGTTTTCCCTTTTCCACCCCGTCTGTCTATGCCACTC
>JAOAAR010000308.1 GCA_026418755.1 Planctomycetota bacterium | reverse complement strand
CTCATATACCTCCCCCATCCCCCCAGCACCAATGCGCCGCAAAAGCCTGTATCCTCCCACTCTCCTCCCTTCAAGCCTCCCTTCCATCCTCTCATCCCCAACCACTCACTTCCGCCCAATTAGACAAAAAAACCACCCCCTCAGTTCACAAACACCCCGTTTTTCACCTCCCACCTACTTCTCTGCAGCCGAGATTCTCAATATGTGAAGTCTCGCCCCCTTAGGAATAAAAAGCCCCATCGCACCCTTGTCCCTTCCCACTCCCTTCACAGAAAGTCTCATATTGTTGTGCAGAAATGTTAAAACACCACCCCCGCTCGATGTCTTTATAGAAACACTCATCTTCTCCTTCAACTTCACCAGCGGATGCTTAATCTCTTGTCCAACCGCCCCCTCTTCCCTGTCGTCGCGCACAAAAAGCAGAATCTTAAAACTCCCTTCCAGCAACACGAACTCCAATTGCACCTCCACATTCCCCATATCCTCATAACCGAAGAAAATACTACACTCTCCTTCCTCCGTCTCGACCTTTAACACCTTCTCCTCCAACTTCGGCTTGCCCTTTCCAGTCACACGGAGATTAGAAAGCGAGGAGCCGTCAAAAATGTTGAATAACACCCACTGCCGCTCCTTCCGACAAACCTCATCCAACTTCGCCAACGCCTCACGGTCAGCACCCGTCTCAGGATACATCTCAACAAACCCTTTAAGCATCTCTTTCGCTCTGTCAAACCGATTCTCCTTTACCGCTTCCTCCACCTCTTTAAGAAGCCCCTCATAAGCCCGCCGCGCACGCTCCCTCCTCTCCACCTCCGCCCTGTCCTGCCGCTCCAACAGTTGCTCAAACCGCAACTTCTCCGCCAAAAGCGGCTTCAAAAACCTCTCTAACACCTTCTCCTTCTCATAATGAAGCCCATCCAGTAACTCTAACGCCTTCTTATAACTCTTCTCATCTTCAAGTTTAGCCAAAGACGGCCTTATCCTCTCAAACTCTTTGAGAATCCGCTCCGTCGCCTCCACCTTCACCATCTCCCCCTTCAGCCTCTCCACCCACTTCTTCGCCAAAGGCTCCCTCAAAAACGGCTCAGGATACGACTTGAGAATATCCAGAATCTCGCTCAACTTCGCCGTCGGAGCAGCAAGATGAAGCCGATAACGGCTCTCCACCTCGTTAAAAGCACGCTCCGCCTCGTTCCTCATCCACTCAGAAAGCCTCCCCTTCATCTCCTCTAACTTAGTTTTCGAGTCCACCGTAGTTATTTTTTGACCTGACTCCACCTCTTCTATCTCCCTCTTCACCTTCTCGTAATCCGACAATGAAGATATAGCAAACACCTTACTGGTCAAATCTTCTATAATCTTTTGCTCCAACTTTATCCATTCCCTCTTCTTCTCCTCCTCTGCCTTACGCCGCCTCTCCTCTTCCTCCAAGCAGCGAGGTATGTAATAACTATAGTAGTAAATAAGAGCACCCGCAATGGCAAGAAGTGTCAGCACAAGTATCACATACACGGATTTGTTCACAGGTTTTGGCTCAGAATGAGCCGCCACTATCTTCTCATCCGGCAAAGGCAAATCGGTCTTATGTGGCAAAGGATGCTGGGAAACTTTAGGATGATGTGCCACTTTCTCGGAATGCGCCTTTACCCCTTCCCCCCCCTTAACAGTCTTAGGCTTCTCTTCTCTCACTTCATCCAACGGAGAATCGAAACTGACTGGTTCAATAACCATCCCGTCCTCCGTGACTTCCGCCGCAGGCGGTGAAGATGTTTCAACAGGCTTCGCAACAGGCATCTCAATCGGCTTCGCAACAGGTACCTCAACCGCTTTAGCAGTGGCAACCTCCCCTCCCTTCCTTGCTGCAAGTGGCGGCTTCTTCAAAAATATCTCCGTCTTCGCCACATCTTTCGTCCGAGCCCGACCCGGACGATGCTGCAGTTTAAACGGAAGCGGCGTCTTATACCGACTCACCCTCTTCTCAACAGGCTTAACTTCCTCTATCCCTTCAACCGCCTCCACTACTACTTGCACCTCTTCCGCCTTCTTCTCCTCCTCAAACCTCTTCTTTATCGCCTCAATAATCGGCATCACCTCTTGCTTACACTTCTCACAATAACAATGCGTGCCGTAAATGATAGCCCGACCAGTCTCTATCTCCCGCAACGCAATTATTCGATTACAAATATTACAATAACGGGATACTACTCCCCCGACCATTTGCTCTCCACCTTAAGGATTCTCATATGAATTTTAACACAAGAAACTGATAAATGTCAAACTGCGATTCTCTTCACGGCTCCAATATCCCGCCGTTCCCTAACCTGATTACCTCTTGAGCAGGAGATGACGCCCCACCACCTCCCTCTTTTTCAACCCAACCACCCCATATAAGAAGATATTTGTCACACCAAACCGCCCTATGCCCTGAGCGAGCAGCAGGAGCACCACTCTGACTTAGACGATACCATTCCCCGCTTTCAATGCTATATGCGTATC
>JAOAAR010000307.1 GCA_026418755.1 Planctomycetota bacterium | reverse complement strand
TTCTTCGTCCACAACCGGGTCCGCGACATCGAGAAGGTGGCGGGCGAGATCGCAGCCCTCGTGCCCGAGGCCCGGGTGGCCGTCGCTCACGGGCAGATGGACGAGTATCAACTATCCAGAACAATGGGCGAATTTCTGGAGAGGAGAATCGATGTTTTAGTGACGACAACAATCATAGAGAGCGGACTTGACATCCCTACAGTGAATACACTAATAGTCAACAATGCACACACATTCGGGCTCGCCGATTTGCATCAGTTGCGTGGTAGAATTGGCAGGCACAGTGAGCAGGCTTTTGCTTATTTTCTTGTTCCGTCGTTTGAGAAGTTGTGCTATTCGGCGCGTCAGAGGTTGCGTACCATTGAGGAGTTCTCAAGACTTGGGGCGGGTTTTCAGATAGCGCTTCGTGACCTCGAGATTCGCGGGGCAGGAAACATTCTCGGCAGAGAGCAGGCAGGACTTATACACGCAGTCGGCTATGACCTTTATGTGCGCCTTCTCTCCCAAACGATTGCTCGCTTAAAGAAACAACCTGTCAAGGAACGGCTCTTCGTTGAAATAGCGATTCCTCTAGAAGCATTCATCCCACAAGAATATATCTCCGATTTGCGGCAAAGGATAGAGATGTATCGTCAGATTGCTGCTGCTTCTGACTCCGCTTCTCTTGAGGGTGTGAAGAGCAGGATGAAGGACATCTACGGTAGAACTCCTAACGAGGTTGAGAATCTCTTCTTGAAAGCGGAACTTTCCTTACGCCTCGAGGCTCTCTCTGTTGAACATATATCGCTGAAGAAGGAAGGGATTCTAATGCGCTATCGTGAGAGGGAGAAAATTGCGCATCTTGTAAGAAGCGAGGACTTTTGGCTGGTTGGTGAGGATTCTCTTTACTTGCGTCTTCCACATGCTATCCGCAATGACCCACTCAAGACAGTGCTCTACATTCTCGATTTACTTGGGTAGCGTCAGGTTTACCTTTCTGGTTATTCGGTTTTAATTTGAATGCTCCGCCAACTATCTTATAATGAGGAAGGTTTATCTTTGGGGTGTACAGGATGAGATGCAGTGAATGTGGGACGGAGACGGATGAGCAGACGGTATTCTGTCCGAAATGTGGCACTTTGATGGTTTCCCAGACTCTTGTGAACATAGCGCAGGTTGATTCTACCCGTGTTTTAGGTGGAAGATACATTGTGCTTTCGATTCTGGGACGCGGTGGTATGGGTGCGGTATATCTTGCGAAGGACACGCAGTTAGATGTGGTAGTGGCGGTCAAGGTGTTGCCACAGGAGATAATGGGCGACTTGCGAGCGGTGGAATGGATGAAGGAGGAGACTCGGCTGGCGCGTGAGTTGCGCCATGACAATATCGCTGCTGTCTATAATTTTGAAATTGACGCAAGTAAGCAGACCGCTTTTATTGTTATGGAGTTCATAAATGGGGTGGATTTGCACACACTTCTTGCGCGTGCTGCGATGAGCCGCTTGCCGCCCGAGATGGTAGCCCATATCTTAAAGGGTTCAGCAAGAGCACTGGATTATGCTCACTCCAAACGGGTGATTCATCGGGATGTGAAGCCGAAGAACATAATGGTGCGTAAAGATGGTACAGTTAAAGTGACTGATTTTGGAATCGCCAAAAGGTTGCGCGACACGATGTCGAAGATTTCGCAGACAGTCGTAGCGGGGACGCCTGCTTATATGTCTCCTGAGCATCTGGAAGGGAAGGCGGTTGACTGGAAAGCGGATATCTATTCGTTAGGAGCGACTGTGTATGAGTTGCTGGTAGGGGAGCCACCATATTGCGGCAGTAGTGTGGAACTGATGTATCAGATACTCCACACGCCTGTACGGGCGATTGCGCCTGAAGTGGTTGGTGGCGATTCGGGGAAAGCGGAGCGTATGACTGCGGTTTTGCGGAAATGCCTTTCCAAGAATCCAGGAGAGCGGTATAACTCAGCGGAAGAGTTTTACAACGCTTTCTGTGAGGCTTCGGGGGTGAAGGGGGAATCTTTGCACCCCTTTGCGCAATCAGAGATTTTGAGTCCGTTGGGGATGGCGGTTACGGAGGCGCTTGCATTGCAGAGGCAGACATTTTCGCAGACTCCACCAATTGTGTCGCCGACACCACAGACTCCCTTTGAGACGCCCACCATTCCGAAGGCGCGCCTTGCTGTGGAAACATCTCCTCCTAAAAAGCGCAGTAGAATTAAAGTGGCTCTCATTGCGCTTGTTCTACTTCTTCTGGCATCTTCACCTATACTCATACCTATGCTTCTGCCGCAAAAGACGGTGACAGAGACGGCAGAAGAGAAGATACCCAAACTTGCGGTTGCGGAGTTTCTTGTTGAAGGAGACATAGGAAGAACATCTGCGATATCTCTTGCGAACGCTGTGGCAGAGAAGATAAAGGGCGATTTTAACATAGTTCGTCCATTGGACCTGAAGGGAATTCTTGAGTCGTTAGGGTTGACAGTGGCGCGGCTGAACGACCCAGAGG
>JAOAAR010000306.1 GCA_026418755.1 Planctomycetota bacterium | reverse complement strand
AGAGATTGTTCGTTTTCGAGTAACGGCAAAGGGCGCGAGGACGGTTAAGAACGGGGACACTGTCGTTGCTGCACGGAAGGGGGTGAAGATTGGTACGGTGACGAGTGCCGTTTTACTTCCTGATGGTTTCCAAGTAGGAATGGCTCTTGTTGACAGGTCTTATGCAGCAGTTGGGACGGAACTGGTCATCTTCCCATTTCCGCATAAAGAGGTTGAATTGAAATCTGTAAAAGAACTGGATGTTGGAGAGGCGACATCTGTTCCTGAGCGCGCCGTTGTGATTGAACGCTTTCTGCTGGCTCCTGCTTCTGTCAAGGTAAGATAAGGGGAGGAGTGATGTGGAGATTAAAGACGGTTATTTGTATTATTTTTGGGGCGATGTGGTTTGGGGCGGCGATGAGAGGGGAAGGGGGCGATCTTGTTGCTTTAAGTGCAGAGACGGTGACTTTGCGCGGAGGAGAAAGGGCGAATATCAGTATCAGAGTTGAGAAAAGGGTTCCAGAAATTGCTTTTCATCCGAAGGAGACACCTCCGAAGGTGGAAATAAGGTCTGCTCCACCTGGAATTAAGATATTGTCCGACTCGCTTCTGGCAGAGGAGAAAGAAGGAAACTTAATGATAAAGGTTCCTGTTGTTGCAGAGACTGTTAAGGACGATACTTCTGTAAGAATAGAGTTGGTTGTTAGCGTTTTTTACTGTCACGATGTGGAGGGAAGGTGCAGACTGGATGAGTTGCCCTGTTCTGTTGATGTGAGGCTACTGACAGGTAGTGTTTTGGTTGGAGGTTCTATATTAATATTAAAGATTCTTGCAGGCATTCTTGTCGTTGTGCTTTTTCTTTGCGCTGTTTTGAAAATCAGGATGTTTTATCTTTTTGTGATTTCTCTTTTCATAGGTGCAGTTTTCATTTTGAATGGGGTAGTAAGCGGGCAGCATATAGAGGCGAGAGAAATAGCGACCCAGTTGTGACTCTCCTGCATAGGGATTGAGCACACTCAGGTGTTGAGTGGGGAGGAGAAGATAGAATTGGAGAAAGCGACGATTGAAAGGATAAAGAGGCTTGAGACTCCTCGTGAAATCTATGTGTTCAGTGCGAAGTGGTGAGTGAACTGTCCGTATGCCAAGGCGGTCGCCAGGGCGTTTGTTGAAGCATCGGAGGGGAGATTAAAGTTGAGAATCGTGGATGTCGAAAAAGAGCCACTTGGAGAGTGGGAAGAGAAGGTTGTGCAAAGTGGTCGCGTGGTGATTCCAGCAACGGGGATACTTGTAAAGAACAAGCCATATGCTATCATAGGGACGGAGAATATTGAGCACCGTCTTATACAACTTCTTGAAGAGCAGGATAAGAAATGAGAATAAAGCCGATTCGGAGAATGGTTCAACTTTTATTTTTACCCGTTGCTTATGCAGGATTCATTGTTCCGGCAACTACGCATATAATCTACCCGAGTATTCACTGTTACGCCTGTCCTTTGAGCGTCTATATATGTCCTATCGGCATTTTTCAAAATTTTGTCAAGATGCCGAGTTTTCCGTTTTATCTTTTGGGATGGGTTTTTATATACGGAATGGCGGCAGGACGGGCGATATGTGGCTGGTTATGCCCCTTTGGTCTTTTTAATGATTTTCTTTCACCGTTGAACGGAATTAGGCATCCAAACAGGATTTTGGTTAAAATTCTTATCGCAATTTTTATTGTTGCACTCTTTTTTTCGTCTTACTTGCTCAATCCTCGGGCTGCGGTTGGAATCGTTGCTATTACTATGCTTACTCTCTTTATTCTTCACGATTTGCATTTTGTAAAATACCTGCTTTTGAGCGTTACGCTGGTAATGGCGCTTGTGTTTGCAGATACAATTTTCTGCAAGTCCTGTGCTGTTGCATCAATCGAAGCCTCCATTCCTCATCTTGTTCTCTCACTTTCAGGCGAGTCGGAAATACGGGTCAGATTCGTTTCTCTTTCGTTTATGGTTCACATATTGACGCTTGCTTTAGCGGTCGGTGGAGTGGTAATAGAGAAGCGGTTCTGGTGTCGTTATATCTGTCCGATGGGTGCGGTTCTTGCGCTTTTTAACCGTGTTTCGCTTGTCACGATTCGGCATGATAGAGGAAGATGCGACAGTAAGGAGAAGAGGTGTTCTGCTGAGTGCATTAAGATATGTCCGATGGGAGTGACAGGTATAGGGAAACGCAGGTTCATTGATTCGGGTGATTGCATCCGCTGTGGTGCTTGTGTGGATGTTTGTCCGAACAGAGAACTTCGTCTGACGGTCTTTCGCTTCGGGGAGCAGGGCTTATGATTTTGTAGAGAGTGGGTATTAGGGCAGGGTTTTTGGACAACTGGCAGAATTTGTTGAATGAGTTGTGTAGCAGACTGTTTAGAGGAGAGGTTTAAGGAAGCGGAATTTATCGAGGGCAATTGGAAGAGTGTTATGAGATGTGCCGGTTCTACTCTGCTACGGAGAGGATTTTTGGGGAGTTTGGGTAAAAGTTGAAATACATAATTC
>JAOAAR010000305.1 GCA_026418755.1 Planctomycetota bacterium | reverse complement strand
ATACCGCCATAAGCATCATCAAGCGGATGTCGTAGTTACGGATATGGCTTATTTCATGGGCGATGACTCCTTGTAGTTCGTCGCGGTTCAGTTTTTCAAGAAGTCCTGTTGTGACAGCAACTGCTGCATGCTGCGGGTCACGTCCAGTAGCGAACGCATTAAGTGAATTTGTTCTTATTACGAAGATTTTTGGCATTGGCAGACCTGCTGCGATAGACATCTCTTCAACAACATTGAAGAGGCGAGGATTGAACTGTTTGTTAACCTCCACGGCACCACTTATTGCTAGGACGATTCTTCCTCCTGAGTAATAGGCTATAGCAAACCAGAGGGGCGAGATTAAGAGAATAATCAGCCCGCCGATGATGGTACCTTTCTGGCTGCCGGAGAAGAGGAATCCAAAGCAACCACCCAAAAAGGTGACGAACAGAAAGAATAGAAAGACGAGAATTGCGGAGTTTCTCTTGTTTCTACGAATTCTCTCTTCGAATGGAACTCTTTCCGTTCTTTTTTCCAGCATGCTTTTTCTCCTTTTTTACCTTTCTATGATAGCGAGTCAGTGTACAAGTTCAAGTTTTGCGAGGCGAATCAAAGAATCGAAGACCATATCTGGCGTAATGAGCCGCATACAGTTGCGGTCTTTTGGGCAAACTTTCTTGTGGCAGGCGATACAGGCGAGCGTTTCGGCACGGAGGACGGCTTGTTTCTCCAGATTCTTTGCCGTATAACGCGGGTCTGTTGGGCCCATCACTACTACTGTTGGAATATCGAACGCGACTGCGATATGGCGTGGTCCTGTGTCTGTTGTAACTAATGCTACAAGTCGTTTAATGAACCCTTTAAGCGTTCGAAGGTCAACCACTTCGTCTGCTGTATTTATCACTCGCTTCTTATTTTTTATAAGCGAGAATATTCTGTTAACTTCTGCAACTTCTGAAGGGGCGCAGAAAAGGACACAGAAGGCTTTTGTTTCGGAAACTATTCTGTCGGCGAGTTCGGCGAAATATTCAGGAATCCAGAGTTTAGAAGAGCCGAACTTTGCTCCGGGGTTCAAGCCAACGAGCAACTCTTTATCGGAGACTCCGCGTCGCAGAAGGTACTCTTTGGCTCTTTTACAGTCGCTTTCAGAGGCGACCAGATGAGGATGTTCATCATCGGTGTCCGCACCGAAATGGCGTACCAGTCTCAAGTAGTAATCTACCATTGGAACAGGCTTTCTCTTCCCGTTCGGTTGCCGTTCGAAAGGGATAGAGTCGGTGAGGAGTTGGCGCCTGCCGTAAGTGGCGTATCCGATGCGGCGAGGGATGCCGCTCAAAAAAGGGGCGAGAGCGGAAGAGATGGAATTAGGTAGGATAAAAGCAACATCTGCTCCTATTTTCAGGAGGGACAGGATGTCACTTATAAGATTTTTGCTCACTATAACGCGGTCGAAGAGAGCAGAATCATCGAGGAGAGGGAGCACATAAGAGCGCATGAGAGCAATGATTTCCGCTTGAGGAAACGATAGGCGAAGCGCACGGAGCGCTGGCTCCGCCATCACAACATCCCCAATCCAGTTCGGTAACCTCACCAATACTTTCATTTTTCGTTCATTTCCTTAAGACGGCAGTGGCAAACGCATTCTGAATAAAACCGCGCCAGATACAGTCACGTCTGCCGCACAAAAGCCCAGGCGCAAGGTTCAGTGTTTTCTCAGAGCCGAGACCGGTGTCATCGTCGAGAACAGCAAAATTGATTCTGAACTGAAGCCCTGCTTTCACACCACTTTCGGGTACTCTCACCCCACGCTGCCCAAGGTACTCCCAGGGTAATTCTCCTTCGTAGACGAACCCTGAGTTGTCCCTCTTATGTAGACTCATATACTTGCCCTTAGGTTTATTTTTCTCCTCATCTTTGTCAGAGTCCTTCTTGGGTTGGGGGACCATAAGCCCCATGTAGATGAGAACATCCTCGATTGCAAGATAGAGCATATCACCTTTGTACTCTTCTTGCTGCGAGTCGTCGAAAGGTCTCTGCGATTGGTCCAAAACATCCAAGAGGAAGTAAAGTGCTTTCTCATCCCACATAAGATAGAGTTTCGCAGACAAATCCTCTTTAGCAAACCATCTGTGCGTAAGAAATCTCTTGTGCTGAATCGGAAAAACATTCTTTGGGGAATCGAGTTCTATCGCTTTTGCCCGTCGCCATTCGTCCTCTAACAAACCGTCAATCACTGGCGGCTGCTTTGTATACTCAACCTCTAAAGATGGCGGACGCATAAGAGCGGCAGTGAATGCACACTCGGAGAGGAGACTCTGCAATTTTCTTAGGCTCTTGATGTCATCCAAAAGAGGATTCCTTTTTAAGAATTCGTCAAGCGCTACGACCGCATTTTCATACTCGCGGAGCAAGATAAGTGAGCGGGAATACTTAGCAATACTATCGACTGAGTCAGGGGTCAGTAGAAGGGCGGCAGCAGCACTTGCTGCATCAGCGGTGGCTCCTACTGAAGAGCCAAGAGCGAGCAATGTACC
>JAOAAR010000304.1 GCA_026418755.1 Planctomycetota bacterium | reverse complement strand
CACGAGAGCAGCCTTCGCAGGGAAGGGGGGAAGACTTGACTACTATAATGCATGCATTGCCGATAGGATCCCATTTACGACAAAAATTTCGTTGTCCGTAAATGGCAACAAGAGGAGTTGTTGTTGCGGCGGCGATATGTGCACCACCAGAATCGTTTGACACTACCAAATCAACCCTCCGCAATAGTTCAATAAACTGTCCCCATCCTATTGAACCTGCAAGGTTCGTTGTCCTCGAACTGTCAACACTTGCTATCTGGTTACCCGCCTCTCTGTCATCTTTTCCTCCCGTTACAAGAATCATCGTTTCGGGAAACTCTTTCAATATCCGTGACGCAAGTTGTGCATATCGTTCAACAAACCACTTTGTGGTCTCTCGTTTACCACCTGGATGAATAACGATTATCTTGTTAACTCTCTTACGCAATTGAGAAACAGTCTCTTCCGCCCATTTAGCATCTTCTTCGCTTCCTGTAAGATGATATTCAACAAAGTTTGGGTCTATACCTAACGGCGAGATTACAGAAAGTAGCCGCTTTGCTTGCGGTTCAAATTTTAAGCCACGAGCAAACGAACGGAGCCAATACGGCGGCATTACATATTGCCAACCAATTGATTTTTTTATCCCGCAAAGCCGAAAAAATACCATTTCGCGAAGCAACTTTCTAATAGGGTAAGCCGCATTCGTAAGCGCAACCAAAAGGTCATAATTTCCTCCTCTGATGCGTTTCATCGTCTCTTTCAATCGAGCCCTGTTGTGTAAGTCTTCTGTGTGGTAGACCATCATCTCGTCGAACAAGGGAGAATTCGATAGTATCTCGCGTGCACCAGCATGCTTGGCTTTTTCGGAGCCCGGTGAGGTGAGAAGCGTAATGTGAGCATTCGGGAAACGCTTCCGTAACGCTACAAGCGCCGGTATTGCGACGACCATATCGCCTATATTGCCATAGCGATGAACAAGAATCCTTTTCGGCTGCCAACTTCTTCGTGACGGAATCTTTTCAAACAGAATCTTCCACACAAACCGCACCAGCAGATTCCNAAACCAAAGTATTCCAAATACGAACGATGTCTTAATATTCAGTTTCGCAGACCTAATAACCCCAGACATTTAATTTCCCTACTTTTTGGCTACTGCAAGCAGGTTTTGCGTATAGCCCCCAAAATCAGACGCTCCTGCCACAAGAACTTCCTTCTGAAGACCCAACTTATGTGCCGTCTCTACCTGCTGCGGGCTGATGTCAACTCCTATAAGATTTGTATAACCCTGCTGTTTGAGGAACAGAAGAAACGCTCCGTAACCACAGCCCAATTCAAGAATTTTCGCATTCTTATCTTTCGGCAGATGCGGCAGATAATACTTTCGAAAAGTTATGTCCCTGTTTCCTCCGAACATCTCTTCTGTTTTTATCCCGCAAGTTGATTTTAAGTGTTCCGTATATTGTTTATACAAGTTCTCCCGATAAATGCCGTCATCTCTCTTCTCGGCTTTCTCTTTTTCCATATTTTCTACTCCAGTAAGACCATTTTGGTTTCACCAAGAGCGTCGCAGGGCGCACAGTAGCCGTAATCATTACAGATTGAAGTTACAGTCTCATCTTTTAAGTCTTCCTTGGTCAAATCTTCTAAAGGGTCTTTCATGCGAACCGCTTTGGAAACGCACTGATAGCGGCGGCCATCGGGCGCTATCAGAATCATCCGTTTTGTGCATCGGACTTTTTTCCTAAACTTTTTTGAAGCGCATTTGTAGAGTTTTCTTTGGTCAACATCCAGATTGAATCGAAAGCCGTGTCTGCGGAAGAACCTTTTCGCTTCTGATACTTCCTCCTTCTGCGAAGATGCATATATACCGTGTGTGTAAAAATTAACGCCCGCATCTCTCAGCATAATAAGATTCTCCAAGAACTTTTCTGGAGACCCAGCCCCGGAATGATACGAGCAGTAAAAACTGAGATTCTCTTTCTTAGTAGAAGCAAGAAACTTGCTTACATCGAGGGTTAGGTTGGTGTATATTGAAACTGGAAGTTCAGGGTTCAAACCATTGACTATTTTCTCAAGTCCTTTATATAGGAATGGCTCTCCTCCAGTAATCACCACAGGGCGGTTAATCCTATTGAGAATCTCAATCCATTTTTCAGGAGATAGAAGAGTAAAATCTTTCAAATGCTTTCCTCCATCTGGATGGAGATTCACACAATATGGACAATGAAGAGTGCATTCGAGAGTCGGATAGATATAAACTTGACCGCCGTATTTTCTTGAATTCAAAAGTCTTCCTCTCAACCAGACGGGCATATGGTCAGCAATAAATCGCTTTACACTTTTCAACATTTCGACTCCCTCCTGTTCCTGTTTTTTTGAATAATCTTTTCGCAAGCAGAAAATATCATATCAGGAGTGATTCTTTCCATACATTCATGAGTTCTTTTAGGGCAGGTTGTCGGCACAATGTCGGGATTCGTATGAAAACAACCATTACACACACCATCCAATTTATCTGATGATACTTCTACTG
>JAOAAR010000002.1 GCA_026418755.1 Planctomycetota bacterium | reverse complement strand
GTGCTACTCTGGCGTTTTTTTGGGGTGCTACCTGAGTAAATTTCCTGTTGAGTAGGCAGGGTCGTGACCGGAGTTTCCTTGACAGAGTCTTCTATAGTTTTTGATGTTCTTTTCTTACTTGTTTGTAGGGGGCGGATGCTGAACAGAGCCATTTCGGGGGGGTTGAGAGGGGAATGCGGAGGAGAGGGCTGTGAGTGTATGGCGGAGGTCAGAAGGGAGGGGTGCTTTTATTCGGAGGTAATCTCCGCGTAAGGGGTGGAGGAAAGAGATGGAGAATGAATGGAGCGCCTGTCTCTCAAGAAGGGGTTTTTCAGAAGGTTCTGGTTTTTTGCCGTAGAGTTCGGAGAGAAACAGGTTTTTTCTCGAGGAGTAGAGTTTGTCGCAGAGGATGGGTGCCTTGAGGTGGCGGAGGTGGACTCTCACCTGGTGAGTTCTGCCGGTAAGAGGATGTGCCATTAGGCAGGATGCTATAGTTCCGAACCGTTTCAAGACGCGATATAGGGTGACTGAGCGTCTGCCGCTTTTATCACTTACTGTATAGATTTGGCGATACACTGGATGACGAGTTATGTATGTTTCGACCGTTCCTTTGTTCTCTTTTGGAGCACTTGCTGTTATTGCTACATAGTACTTTTTTACTCGATGGGAAGCGAAGAGGGCCATCAGTGCGCGTTGGATTTCGACAGTTTTTGCTATGAGAAGGACGCCTGAAGTCTCCTTGTCGAGTCTATGGACGAGGCCTGGTCTTCTTCGCTCACCGACATTTCTTATTTCTGGTCTTTGGGAAAGGAGTGCTTCGACAAGGGTGGGTTCGTTGGTGGTTTCTGATGGGTGGACGACCAGTCCTGCGGGTTTGTCTACTGCGAGGAGATATGCATCTTCATAGAGGATGGAGAGGGGGATTTGAGCGGGTTTCAGGTCTCGGCTTTTTGGAGGAATTTCAATCTCCAGAATCTGTCCTTGTTTCAATTTCTCATTGGGTTTTGGACGGGCATTGTTGAGGAGTATGAAACCTTCTTCAATCAGTTTTTTTACTTGTGACCTTGCGAGATTCGAGACATGGCGAGAAATGTAGGTGTCTATCCGCTCGCCGTTTCCTGAGCGGTCAACCCGCAAATGGTATTTTTTTGGACTTTCCATACTCTCTTCACTTTTAGGAACCGCTCCCACCCTGCCGATGTTTCTCTTCAAGTCCTTTGAGGAGAGTAGTGTGTTTGGGTGGCTCTTTCAACCAGTTTAGTGCCTCGTATTTTTCCGGAGTTACTACCTGTTTGTAAGGGAAATCAAAACTCTTTTCTTTTTCAATCACGGAGAGCATCTCTTTTGCGCACAGATAGGGAGTGCCTGATTTTTCAAACCGTTCCACAATGGTTTTGAAAGCTTTTTCCGCTTCTATTAATTTAGTTTTGTCGCCAATTTTCATTCCTTGCTCACGGTATTCGGAGAAAAGCCTTCGTGCGTATGCTAACCACAGCCAAGGGGCAAACTCTTTGTTGGAGTATTTGTCCATTAAATTTTTCATCTCTTCAGTTGGGAGTCTGTCGGGCATTTCTAGGGCTTGTGCCAGTTCGTCTTGGCGTTTTGCTCTATTGTGCTGACGGATGTAGAATCCCAGAGACAGAAGGATGATTGCTGCCAGGAGGGTGGCGAAGAAAAATTTGTTGTCGCTCAACTTTTTTGTTAAAGATACGATTCCTTCTCTGAACTTATCCTCTTTTATCATCTGTTTCACTTTTTTTCCTTGTCTGCGTGCCATTGATAGAGACCTCCTTTACTTTTTCTCTTTGAACTTATCTTCGAAGAACTTATAGTCGTCGTACTGGCTTACATCCGAACCACTTTTCTTCAGCGCCTCGATGATTGCCCTCTGCAGTTGTGTATCATCTACGAAGTTGCAGACAGGCTCTTCGCCCACTTCGTCTGCAACCCTTCTCATCACCGCATTACGCAGATATACTCTGACCACTTCTTTCGGCATTGTGGTTTTAATCTCTCTGTACCAGTTATCGAAATCGGGGTATCTGCTTGTATCAGCAAAGTCGTTTTCTGCAAGTTGTTTGAATAAATCTTTCTTCTCTGCAAAATGGAGGTCCAAGTATTTGTCATAGACGGCGGCGTCTGCCAGACGTCTTGCTTCTTCCCAGTATGCGACAGGGGGGAACTCTTCTTCTTTCAATTCTACATCGGGTGCTACTCCCCAGGTCTCCTTCTCTTTGTGAGACGAGCGGTCTATTGAACTGCCGTCTGGGAGATAGTAAAGCGCTACTGTCATCTTGACTTTGGTCTTTCTGTCGGTTGCCTCGATATCGAAGATTTGCTGGACGCTTCCTTTGCCGTAGGTCCTTTCGCCGACGAGGGTGGCTCTTTCGTGGACTTTTAATGCGCCTGCCACTATTTCAGATGCTGATGCGCTACCTCCATTTATCAGGATAACAATCGGGTACGGGGGATGAGGGTTCTCCTTGGCAATATATTTTGTCTCTGCTCCCACTAGAGGGTTTCTCCCTTTGCTGCTCACAATCAACTTGCCTGGTGGAAGGAATTTATCCGCAATCCGCACCGCTATGTCGAGAATTCCACCGGGGTTGTTTCTCAGGTCGAGAATCAAAGCCCGCATTCCATTCTTTTCCAGCGCTTTCAAGGCATTTTCCATTTCTTCGGCGGAGCGCCTGTCGAACTCGCTTAATCCAATATAACCGATTCCACCTGGTAACATCTTGTATCTGACGGTATTTAACGAAATTTTTGCCCTCACTATTTCAAACTCTCTCTCTTTAGGCCATGTTCTTCTCCACACTTTTATTCTCACGGGTGTGTTTTCTTTTCCTTTCAGGAGGCTTACGCACTCAGTAATTGACATATCCAGGGTGCTTTTGCCTTCCACTTCTGTTATTTTATCTCCTGAGCGCAAACCTGCCTTATAGGCAGGACCGCCGTAGATAGGGCTTTCTATCTCTAAATAATCACCTGCTTTCTTCGAGACTCTCGCTCCTATTCCGCTGTATTCCTGCTCCATCTTCTCCGTCATCGCTTGGACCTCTTTTTCGTCGAGATAGACGGAATAAGCATCGAGTGAACTCGCCATTCCTTTCGCCGCTGCTTCCAACAAATCTTTTGTGGATGTCTTTTGCTCGTGGACATAATATGCTCGTATTTTGCTTATTACCTCATCCAGCAGCCTTATCTTCGTCACTGATGCTTTTGCTACCTCTACTTTCAATTTTTCTATTTCAGCAGTGAGCCTTTTTATCTCCTCTTCTTTCTGCTGAATCAAGACATCTTTTGTGAGACCTGCTGCCCGTTGTGCGCTCTTATAGAGCATATCCTGTTTTATCAGACTGCGCACCAGTTGTCCGCGCTTGGTCGGTTCATCTTTCACTTTCTCAAGAATCTCTTTTGAAAGAATAAACTCGTCCACCTGTGCTAATGCGATTGCTGCCTCAATGCTTAATTCAACATCCTTTCCTTCTGCATACTGTCGCAAGATCTTCGTTGCTGTCGTATTATTTGTCTTGTCGAAAATGATACGGCAGGCGACTATCTTCACATATTCATCTTTTATCTTATCCAACTCCTCCAATAACCTTTCTGCCTCCGCTTTGCTCCCGTATATGCCCAAAAGTTCCATACCTGCAACTCGAACATCTCGCTCCATCGTTTCGTCCATAACTATTTTTTTCAAGTCGTCTATAGGCTTCTTCTGCTCGCCCAAGAAGAAAAGAACTTTGTTGAAAAGAAGGCGGACTTTCGGAGGCACTTGCCCAAGCATATCCAGCATTATGTTGGCCGCAGCATCTGGTTCGAGTTCCCGTAATTTCGCCTCGTAAGACCAAATCTTCTCAAGAGGCTGTTTTTTAAGTTCCTCGACAATTGCAGATATCTTTCTCGCCACAACTTCTTCTTGCTGGGCTGACAAGTTGTCTAAGATAGACATTACTATCAGACAGGATAACAAGACGAACAGGATAACCGGTATCCCTCTTAACTGTTCTCTCATACGCCATCCCCCTATTTGCTTAAGGATAGATTATCCACACTGTGACATTGAACTTCAAGTCAGAATCATCTCTCTCGTCAGTATTATACGCTTGTGTTTTTTATCAGTTTGCCTGTGTCTACATTTACGGGATGTAAAAGAAGATTTCAAGGAAGGTTCCAGGAAGAGATGTTACCTGGGCTTTATGTCGCTACACAGAGTTTTTTTGACTTCTTTCCCGAACGAACTTTCGTTTGATATAGATTTTGCAATTGCTGTTTTCATTTCAGGAGAGCCCTTTTCTTCGATGGTTCTTATCATTACCGCTTTTTCTCTTTTATGGCGTCGGTTTGTTGAATAGAGTTTCAGGCCGAGACCACTTAAAAGTGCTGTTGCTAACCCTAAGATTTCTTCCCAATACTCGAATCCGCTGAATGCCTTACCGGCTGTCTCCTTTATCGTTGAAAGAATCGTTTTTTCCCCTTTCATCTCTTCAAGGACGGGATAGAACGAATTGTCGTTTATTGTACGGCTTGCCTCACCGTAAGATGTTTGCCACTGGGTTAAAAGAAGAGTAGCCCGTTGGAGCCGTTCAGAGCGTTCACTTTCTCCCTTCGATTTAGCCGCTGTAATGAGTTCATGCCGCGCCTGTGCTACTCCATTGCGCATCCCTCCAGTAGCACAACTACTCATCCCGATAAACATTATCGTAACGCACAAAGACTTCTCTTTTTTGTTCATTTCTTTCCTCCGTTTAGAAAAGAGCCAAGCCAGCCTGCCAAAAGTGCGAGCGCAGCGTAGACAACCGTTGCAATCGTTCTGAGCATTGTTGAAGCGCCCATTCGCCTGTTCGACTCTGCTTCCAGTTTTGCTAACCGCTTCTCCGCCACTCCTCGCCATTGCTGGATTTCGCTCGCTATGATTCGTATATCCACTTTCACCTCTTTGATTTCGTTTTCGATTCTCTCAAAGTAGGTATCCAGATGATTATGAACCTTTGAATGTTGTTCCTGCCAACCATCACTCATCTTTATAACCTCAATACAGTGAACCGAATATCTGTTGCTGTCCTCCCAGCAAGCGTGCATTGCCCTTGCAAAGTGAAAGTGACAGTTTCATTGAAAGAAAGAGTGTTACAATACCAATTAACAAAATACTGCATATTAAACTCCCGAATGTTGCCAGTCCCAAGTGACCTTGTTGGCAAATAGAAAGTTCCCAAAGTAGCAGATACGCATTTCGCCCTTACATCAACACGATGACCATCCGCATTCGTCGTTACTTGAAATGAACCAAAAATTAGTTGATTGAACCCAGTCTTCACATTTATAGAGATGCTTGCCAAATCGTACCAAGCGTTGGCATTCGTCATTACAACATCGTCGCTAAATGTATAATCAAAAGAATTCTCGATGATTCGGTCAACTTTCTGCTTATCAGTAGAACTCATCAAGCCTGCCACTGAAATTGTGGCATTATCAATCGGGTCAGCCCCGTCACCTCTGTGTCTTGCTCTATGGTCAGAAACATCAACACCGTCAACAGTCTTTCCAGAAGCCATCTGTATGTTCTCTTTTACATTCACATTATGATACAGTTCAATAACTCCTGTTGCGCGCCTTATGATAACTGGAGAAGAAAGATAAACTCCCGCATCGTTATAACGCCTTATCTGAAGGTCAGAACCAGCATCGCTTCCACTTTCAGCCGCAGAATCCGCCGCTATAACCCATCTTAATGCTTCATTTGTTCTAAATCTCAAAGAACGCCAAGTTGCAGCGGCATCACTCATCTCCAAATTAACCGCTCTTATAGTGCTCTCCCAAGCACTACCACTGTGCCTATAAAACTTGTCCTCGTCTCTCACATACACAAGCATTCCTTCTGTTGGAACTACAAAATCCCATTCAGCGGTTGCGCCTTGCCTTCTATCAATAGCAATCTGCCCATCTTTCCCTGCCCAATCGCCAGTCGCACCAGTTCCAACAATATAAGCCTTGCCGAAACCACCGCTTGGTGGAGAAGTCAAATCCTTATCTTCAATGTTACCAACATAGCCGATTGGTGAGAAGTAAAACATCTTTCCGAACGAAACGCCATCATCGCCATATTTTTCGATATGTCTAATTGGCATTACTTGCCCTCCAGTAATTTTACAAGATAATCTTTCATATCATCTGTGAGCGGGCATTCGCAAACAAGCATACCTTCAGCAGAATAAAATCGAATAGTATTTGCTGGCTCAAAAAGAATTTCTACTCTTACAATCTTGAACACAATCTCTTTTTTGATTTCCATCCTTCTTTCTCCTATAACAGTATCTTCACATCAAACTTTCCGATTGGAATGCTTGAATGGATTTTAATTGGAGAAACACCATAAGTTCCTTTTATAGTAACATTAGAGATTTCAGAAATCTCTGTTAAGCCAGCGTTCGGAAAATAAAGTCCGTGTCTGGCAGTGCCATAAGGAGAAGATGCAACAAGAGTCACATTTCGGATATTTAGATTCTTCATAGCAACAGCACCGTTCCAGCCTGCACCTTCCCAGACAGTTCCAATCTGTCCACAATAAACACCTCCTCCTTGAACAAAAACATTCTCAATCGTCACATCTTCAATGTAATAGACACTTGATGTATTCCCAGACAACTGGATTGGAGAATTTCCGCCTTGATTACCATTCGCCATTTCAACACAGTCTATATTGTAAAGATGAACATACCTTTGGTTTGCGCCCCAGCCGTCTTCTATAATAACATTGGCGCCTACCAAAAGATGTCTAAAAACCGCATTTCCAAATATCGTTCTTGCATTTCTTACCCACAAATATGCGCCAGCATCCCACGCTCTCGTTGTTGTCCCAACAGCGAAGCCTTCAAACAAGCAATTGTTTATCTGATAGGTTGCGCCATCTGTTTGCGCAATCATAACTGCACGAGAATAAAGTGTATTTTGAGGTTGGAAAACCAAGTTTGTTAGTTTTACACGCCCAGCAGTCGCACGAATGCCATACCAGCCATCAATTGTGCAGTCGAGAAAAGAACAGTCACCACGAGGATTAAAGATGGCAGAAGTAACATTAGTAGAATTTGAATAGTCTAAATACCACAAACCGCCAAGAACTGCACAACTACCTGATGTTGGTGTTCTGAAAAATGGCCAATACCAAGAGCCAGAAGGATGGGTAGAGCGCAGGTTGATAGTGCTACCATAAGCAATGATGGTGCAACCAGATGGAATATCAATTGGAGCATTCTGACAGTCAACAGAAACAGTATAAGCTCCTGGCGCAAGCAAAACAATTTTGTTAGAAGCGCTTTGAATCTTGTTCTTGAAATCTGCAGAAGAAATAGATGGCTCGAGAATAACAAGGTATTCGGTGCCAGCGTTTGTTTTCAGTCCTGCGAGGTTTTGTAAGAAGCGGGGATTATTGACGAAGCGGAAGTCTGTATTGTTAAGGTAGACGCTATCTATTCCAGCGATTGTTATAACCAGTTTACCGCTGTTATCGCTATAAATTTGGACATTGTTAGTTCCTTTGTCGAGGATGAGAGGTATTAGTTTTGCGAGTGCAATTTTAGCGATACCTGTTGTATTAGTAACTTCAACATTATTTCCAATCAATCTATCAACAACATTCAAATTCATATGAATAGTCATACCTTAACCTCCGCAATCACAGGGGACGAAAATGTTGTAAAGATACTCAGAGAGGCCGAGGCTTATCTGGGGACACCACTCGCCGCTCTCCATTTTTAACTCTGTGTTCTTATTGGCAAGGGTAGGGTCGCAAACCATCTCGCCGATGTATTTGACGCCTGATGCACGGACACCTGGAGAGCCGGTTGTAAAATAAATCCTTCCGTCATGTTCTCTGTCCAGATGAAAGTGCGCATCATGTCTTATATTCGCAAGCACAAACGAGTCTTTGTCGCTTGTAATGCATATCAAATCGTCGTCTGTCAAAACCACGATATTGCCAATCTGCCCGATATGGCGTGGTGGTGCTATTTTCTTTGTTTTGTCTCTGCTCATCAGCCCTAGTCCTTCAGGCGGGACATCTGTCAGCCAGCCTCCTTCTTGTCCAATTCCCACATTTATAAGCCACATCAGGCGATGCGCCAGATTGCTCGAGACAACAGGAACATAAGTGGGTGAGCCTGCCTGTTCCATTCCCTCCGCTACATCCCCACTTGAAGGCACTGCCCTCACGCGCCATATGTCGTCTAAGTCTCCTTCTCTCTCGTCGCATAGTCTCACCACAGGAGTGCTTCTGTTAAGAGGACTTTCAATTCTGTGTTTGTCGTCACTGATCAAGCGTAGCGCCCAAACTTTATCCTGCGCCTCCTCCTCAGGAACAAGCCCGCTCACTTTATGCCTGCGAGCGCAAAAGTTTCTCTCTTCGAACGGTAGAACATCCTTCAATTCAGGTAGCGCTTGCTCTTCATCGTATGAAACAAGCCTCCCGAAGAGGCGTGTCTCATATGGTGCCTCCTCATTTGCTTCGCTTACCAGTGGTATCACACCTCGCTTGTTTGCATTTATCAGATACCTCGTCAAAATCTCGCCTGAATCCAGGACTGAACAAACCGTAGAACTCCTCCATCCACTCTCTCCAAAAGGTAGATTTTTAAGAAGCAGTTTTACAAACTTGCCCCAGAACGAGCCAACTGATGTCTCAGTGTAGCAAACTCCTTCCTCGAAGACCCATCTCACTTTGCTTATTCTTCCATCTGCCGAGAAGCATCTCGCACCAGCGTAAATGTATGTGCATACCTCCACGGAATCAGGCAGAGAAAGAATCATCTCGGCAATTTTCGAGACGACTGATTCATAAAACTTGTGCCAATTGTATCCTTCTCTGTCTTCGACCACACGCACATACGGAACCGGAATGAATAAAACTGCTCCATCGCTGCCATAACGCCTCCTCCACAAGACTGTCTTTCTTTCTCCGCTCCGTTTGTTAGTTGGATACTCCACTACAGGAGGACTTAACTCGACCCGTACTGGCTCCTCGTCGCAGATGCAGGGTAGTCCATCAACATCTTCTTTTGTCAGATGCCCACAAACCCTGTCAGTTCGCAAAATTCCTCGTTCAGAATCGATTATTTCGAAAGAGTGCTCAAATCCGTCAATGTTCTTGAAACCCCGCTTTTTTGCCGGTAGAAACGCTGCTCCTTCCACTTTTGCTCTTTTCAGATGATAATCCCGCTCAAGTAGAGGTCGCGGCGCCTCTCCTTTCAGCCTGAAAAGCCTTCCTACGCTTGCTCGTGCATACCTTTGAGCCTTCTCCTGTCCCTCTAGCGAGGCGAAATTGCAAGACAACTCAAGACCAACATCCTTCCCCTTCAAATAAGAAACATCAGAAAGCGGCTTTATCTTTCCGTCGGTGTCGAGAGCGACCGCCTCAGTTTCGCACCTGCACCATACCTGAATAGTTGAACCTACAAACTCAACCCCTTCTGGCTTTCTTAGATAACACCGCTCAACACGCTTCTCAATATATCCAGATTCTTCCCCAGAAGTGACAACATCTCCTCCCACCTTTACCACCAGAAGCGCACCATCATATCTGAACGCCACTGTGTAGCCGCCGAGTGAGAGCAGCCACTCTAATGCATCTACCACCCTTATATTTCGCCATCTTATCCCAAATACAGGGACCGGGGACTCGGGAAGCGAACTAATGTTTCTGACTTTCTCTCCAAGCATAGAAAATAACTCTTCTACTAACCTCCTCCATGTGAACACCACTCCACCGTCCAGACTTTCCTCTTCAAAACTCCCGTCATCTCGCTGGAGATTCGCCGTCAGATTAACCGTCGCATAACTCCAGAAAACCCTCCTGTCAACAATCTTCACTTTGTAAAGTGAACCATCTTCTCCTTCTATTCGCTCATACGAGTCCAAATAAAGTCCAGATAACACAAGGGAATCTTTAAGCGTATCCCCTTCAGATGGAATTAGATTCACATCGCCGCAACTCTTAAGTTCCTGAAAATTCTCGGCAACCAGAACCATTTCGCCTCCACCACTCTCAAATCCACAACCACTCTCAAACCAGAATTTCACCACCTCAATCTGTCCACCGTCTCTGTTCTTCCATACTACTCTCATCGTTTAATCCCTCTCTAACTGCGGAAAGGAACCCAAACGGACAGTGGCATTCCATCAGCCACTCCGTCGCCGTCCTCGTCTATCAATAAGACCAAAGAGCGGAGACGCTGAAGCCGCTCGCTCCTGATCACCCGCGCCTTCCAAAAAATCGCATCATCCTCCTTTGCAGCGTTCAGGTGGTCAAAGTAGACCACCTCCCGCACCCACAAGTCCTCCAAATCTTCCAAGTCCTCAGGATTTAAAATCTTCGCTTTATCAACCAGCCCTTCTTCTGTAACTAGCCCTTTCTCTAACAAGGTCTCCCAAGCAGGACTCTTCTGAATAAGAAGGGTTATCCGTCTCGTCACAAAGTCTCGTATCTCATTGAAACTTTTACCTTCTTCGAGCCAATTGAACATCTCGCTATCAATCACCTTCAGTCTTGTGTCATCCGAATAGTTTGCCATCGCCTTTTCCTCTAAACTCCCATTTATGCGGAGAACGGAGCGGTCTACCACAACACAGGGCAGACCGCTCCTTCCGCAAACAAACCTTACGCCACCGAGGAAGCGGAAAATACCTTATGGAGCGCCTCAGGACGCAACTCGCCGAACCCGAACAGCCCATACCAGCCGATGTTCAGCGTTCTCCCCAAATTATCCGTCGGTCCTGTTATGCGTAACCCTGGCTTCTGCCCCTCTGCGTAAGCAACCGCTTGATACCCTACAAAGTAAGATGTGTAGACATCACAACCGTCGCCGCCTGCTCCATCCTGTATCTGACAATTCGAACTCGAAATGATTCTGAACCCCTCGAATGAGCCTACTTCGCCGTTATACAACTCCTCTGGGTCGCAGTATTCACGCGGCGCACGCCATGTCCCCACATTGGTCGATGTTCCGTATCCTTCGTTCCTCAAATCGTAAATCACATCTGGATGGAGAATCGCTATGTAGAAACCTCCGTCGAACTTCGGTACATTTGCCCGCTCCAACTTTACGTAAACCTTCCGGATGTACTCTGCGGTGATAATGTCATCGGAGGTTATGTCGGAAGCCCCACTTCCGCCTCCCACATAAGTCACATAATTTGCTCCTTGTTGCTCGTCGTATGCGCCGCGCGCTATTAGGTCTACCGAGTTAGCCATATTGGCGCCCACAACTCTCGCCACCGCCAGGTCAATATTGTCAAACGCCGTCACGCGCAGACGGTTCGTCACAGTCACTACATTCCCATACTCTTTCAACTCAATTGATTTCTGTGCTACCGTCACATTCACTCTGTCAATGTCAGAATACTCGTCCGACAGAGGCTCCGTCTTCGGCGCAAGATTGTTATAAATCGTGAACACTACTGTATCACCTGCAACAGGCGCACGATTCAAATCCCACCTCTTGCTCTGGGCGAACTGCGCAAAATACAGGTTTGGCAGAAAAGCCAACTCTGTCGCCTTTGAGTAAGCCTCAACCACTACTTCCTCCAAAGGTGCTCCAGAAGAAACTGTATAAGGACCAGCCATCCTTCAATCCTCCAAATCAGACCCTCTTCTTCAATCCTGCCTCCTGTGCTACTATCCGCTCCAACTCGCGAAATGACTTCGCACTCTGAACTCTCTCTCCTAGAGTTTTCCCTTCCTCCGAGCCGATAGAAACTACAGTCCCTGCACCACCACGCTCCACGAACGGCTTTCTGTGGTGCGGATACTTCCACATAAACTCCTTCACCAGGCCGTCTACGCTCATCGGCGCTCCACTCTTGGTGAAACGCCTCTTCCCCTCATCGTCAACCACAACGGGCTGAAAATTCTCATCCAGTTGCACATACCGTGCCACCAAAAATGCTACCTGCTCCGCATCAACCGCATAGTTAGCCACCGCAGCATCCACTAATGCCCTCTTGACTTGTAGGTCATATAATGCACCTTTCAACCTCTCAATCTCCCTTTCCTTCTCTTTTATCAAATCATCCTTTCCTAAGGTCTCTCTATACTTCTCCTTCCATTTCTTCATCTCCGCGTAGAGCCGCCGGAACTCCTCCAATGGAACCATACCCCCGCGCCCTTCTTCGGTCTCTTTTCCTACTACGCGTTCCTCTTTCTCCCTGTGCCCCTGTGCCTTCAATTTCTCTTTCCTTCATCTCTTCTTTCCTCTCCATACCCTTCTCCTCCTTCTCAAAAAATCCATCAACAACCTACTCTGCACTCTCTACATCTTCCTCCTTCTCTTCGCATCTTCTCAAAAATTGGCTAACCGCCTGCCAATACTCCTTCTCTCCTTCCTTCGGCTCCCACTCTACCTTGTCAAGCCCAATGAGCCTTATGAACTGCTCGATGATTCCCAGGATTCCCTTCAGCAACCCCACCCTTTCTGATGCTGTCTCTGAAGCACCAAAGAGCCCCCACAGTCTCCGCTCTATGTATGAAAGCCTTACAGCCAACTCCGCCGCCATCTTCTCTCTCTCCCTCACCCGTTTAAGCCACTTCTGTATGATCTCTTCTCTTGCCTTGACCACTTCATCCTTGAGTGTTATGCCCTTAACTCCTGCCTTTGCAACCCCTTCCTTGCCTATAATTTCGCATATGTCATCACAGTCCCAGACTCCTTGAAGCATGAACTTTTCAACTGACTTTTGTAAGTTTTCATCCATCCTTATTTCCCTTTTACCCACTTTCCTTCTTTTGAATCGCTTTCTATACACACAGAACATCATAAAAGTTTCTCTGCGAAGAATCTGAAATTCTGGAAACAGTGTGTATAAGATGCGCTACTTACACAGAAGGAACCTGATTTATCAGTAGGAGAGAGAAAAGTGGCAACAATCCAGATTAGAACCGTTGAAAACAAAACGGGCACATCGGTTACATTCGAGGTTATCCATCTAAAAGGAACTCCGTACGGCGCTCGAGTCTATTTCCGTGACTCGTCCGAGTTCCTCCTTAAAGACTGGCAGCATACTGAAACGATTCACCCTGTGTCTCTTGGTTCTCTTATCGAAGTCACTGGACTCTTCCCTGCTAAAACTTACGAATTCTATCCTGTCACTGTTACAGAAAAAGGAGAAGAGAGCGCTCCAGGTAACTTCTTAAGACTTTGCATTATATCAGCCGACAGAATCACCCGCCTTGCCTACGCCATCGCCGATGAACTCTCTTTCCTCATCCCGCGACAGAATATCTTTGTGGGTGCACAAGATAAAAACTCCTCAAACCGCGAATATCCTGTTGTAACTATATTCGAGGAAGGAATCTCTCGTAAGCCGCTCTTCAACACACTTTCTCTTCTGTCAATCAGATTTCGTCTTCTCTTCACTTACGACTCTCTATCTTCTATGCTGCGTTCGTCAAAACTCAACTCCATTTTAGACACCATAGCAGAAAAATTCGCAACTGATATCTCAATGTTTTCATCAATTGAGGGGTACTACGACACCCAAATCATAAACTCTGAATGGGCTAAAGAAGAGAAAGGTGATGTCATCTCTACCGCCTCCCTTACTCTTGAATGCCTCATAAAATCTTGATAGAGTGGAAGTGCAGGTCAAATAGGTAGCCGTTTTCGCTTATCTGTCCGCTTCCCAAAACAGGAAGACTTGCACTTGAAACAGCAAAAATCTTCTTGTGATGTTCAACCATTTTAATGGCTGCTATACAAGAGCAAATCCCACACGGGATATGTCTCCTCCTGACCCATTTCCAGTGCGCGAACCAAAACTACAAGAGATGCTTCTGTGTATTAGAACCAGATTGAGAATCCGAAAGTCAAACCGAATGTGTCTTGCTTTTCTCCAAAATCTTCGTCCCACTCAAATCTTCGCCATCCTAACTCGGTGTTGAAAGTGACATCTCGCGACACGCCGAACTTAAGCCCTGCTCCCAATCCGAACGCAAAGCAAGAGTCGCTGTCGGTTGAGCCATTAGTGTTCACTTTTTGATAACCCATCCCTATCAAGGGTCTGATGTAAGGCACTATCTCCGCATTCGAGAAAAATATCGTTGCGCCTACAAAAGGAGCAACGACCCATGTATACTGGGTCGCCCCCACAGGTCTGTATTTTGTCTTCGCCCAACTGTTGTAAAGTTCGAATGTCGGTCCAACCGAAGCCGGATACCATGTGACTATCGTGTCGAATGACAGCGCCCTTCTGTAGTACCCTTCTTCAGGATATTCGGTGTATAAGTAACTGCCACCGAACTCAACCTCAACAGCGTCTTGCTGGAGCGTGAAAGTTGATTGGGTTGCACAAGAGCAAAGCGCAAAACAGGAAACAACAAGAGACAACAACAAATTACGCATGCAAAAACTCCTAATAGGTGGTTGACAAACATATGAGGAACGGCTTACTCGCCGAAGAAATCATCTAAGGCTCCTTTAACCTTGTCGCCGAAATCAGTCCCCAGGCTCTCCGCTCCTATTGGCGCCTCCTTACGAGACTCTATCTCGGCGAATATCTTCGTCAATTTCTCTGCAGCCTCCTTCGCGTACAGGCGTACCATCCCCAGAGTCGTTTGATTGTCAAATATCGTCGCAAGAATCGTCCGATTGCCTACAAGAGTCAACTGGATGTTGTCTCTCTTCCCTTGGTGGAACAGAACCGAAAACTCTTGCTCGCCTAAAAGGCGTGCCATCTCTCTCGTTGCTGCAAATGAGCCTGCAACAAGCGCGCTTACAGTCGGCAAATCATAACTCTCTGTCGCACCCAACTTCGTAATAAGATGCCCGTCTTTGTCAATCAATACATTACTCCGCGTTCCCGCTAACTTCTGAAATTCCTCTAAAATCCGATTAATCCGCTCTATATCCTGCTTGTAAAAGATGAGCCGCTTCTCGCGTAACGCTTCACTGTCTCGCTCCTTCACCATAGAAACTTCCCCCACTTTACTCTACTATTATATAACTCTATATAACCTTAAATTAAAGAAAATTTCAAGAAAAATTTAAACTTCTGTGTTCCATATGTCTCTTTTTCTTGCAGGCTTCTCGGGCATCCAATAATATTAAGAGGAGTGGAGGAAAGAAAATGGCTCTTACAATGGCGCTTCTCTTTGGCGGAATTCTCTTTTTCTTCTTCGGCTACCGAATATACGCACGCCTAATAGAAAAAAGCATTGTCAAGCCTGACCCCAACGCTCTGACACCTGCCTACCAGAAATACGATGGACTCGATTACATCCCTGCAAAAGTCCCACTCTTGTGGGGTCATCATTTCTCCAACATCGCAGGCGCAGGCCCTATCCTGGGCCCCCTAGTCGCAGTCGCTGCATTCGGTTGGGCACCTACTCTCCTCTGGGTGCTTTTAGGTGCCGTTTTTTGCGGCGCAGTCCACGACTACTTAGTCCTCTGTGTCTCAATGAAGAATGGAGGCGTCTCTATCGCTACAGTCGCTCAAACAACATTGGGTAAGCGGGCAAAACTTATACTCTCCCTCTTCCTTTTTCTCTCTCTCATCCTCATAATCGCAGTATTTGCGGTAACCAGTGCTCAGACCATCGTCGAAAAACCTGAACTTGTTATCCCTACCTTCGGCATAATACCTCTTGCACTCTTTCTGGGCCTCTGCGTCTATAAACTCAGAATGAGATTGCTTCCCATCTCCATCATCGCTACGCTTCTTATGTGTCTCCTCATCTACCTTGGTGTCAAATTCCCGTTAGAAGTTCCCAAAAACTTTCTTGGACTGGGAGCAGCCTTCTTCTGGACACTCATCTTCTTTATTTACGGATTGTCGGCATCTATTCTACCTGTTGGCTATCTGGACCAGCCCAGAGACTATATAAGTACCGTGATTCTTTTCCTCGGCGTTGGGCTAGGACTCGTTTCTCTCGTCTTTGCACATCCCCCCATGAGTGCCCCGGCATTTATCTCTTTCTCCTCCCCCTCACAGGGACCATTATGGCCTATGCTTTTTGTCCTCGTCGCCTGCGGTGCAATTTCAGGCTTCCATTCCCTCGTTTCCGGGGGAACAACCGCAAAACAACTTCCCAACGAAAAGTACCAAAAAACCGTCGGCTATGGTGCCATGCTCGCTGAAGGTATCGTCGCCCTTCTCTCCGCACTTCTCGTCTCCGCAGGCTTATACTGGAGTTCTGTGCCAGACACTGAAGCCAACTCTTACAACCTCCCTACCCTCCTCAAAGAAAAAGGTTGGATTTTTACATTCGGAACAGCCTATGGCAGAGTTGTTAGCCAAGCCTTCAGTTTCATCCCCTTTGCCATTGCGTCTGTTTTCGCTATGTTAATGTTGAACGCTTTTGTCCTGACTACTCTTGACACAGCCGTTAGGCTCGGTAGATACATTATCCAGGAGTCAGCCGGGGAAACAATATCTCTTCTTAAGAACAGGACGCTTACATCCTTCATCGTGGTGATTCCTGCTTTCATTCTTACTCTAACCAACACTTGGCAGGCGATGTGGCCCATATTCGGCGCAGCAAACCAACTGATTGCCGCTCTCGCTCTCCTCGTCGTTACAGCCTATCTCTCCTACGCAAAAAAGCCGACCAAATTCTCTCTTGTCCCCGGTATTTTTATCACGCTGACCACTATCGCCGCATTGGTGTATAAGGTCAACGAATACCTCCTCGGAGAGAAAAAGCAACTTCTTCTCGGCGTGACCGCTATCTTACTCATCATATTGGCAGTATTAGTGCTTTTTGAGACTATCCACTGCATGAGAAAACTGTATCAAAACAGACACAAAAAACCGTTCTCTCAAGATTCCGTTCCCTAATCTCATTTTCTGTTACCGTTTGATTTTTTCTTGACATTCAACAAGAATGTATTAGAATTAAAGTGAAGCCGGGTGGCCCGAATAAGTTGGTCCTGCGGAGACCGTATTTATAAGTTGGGCACTCGGCTTCTTTTTACTCATCTTTTGCGCTTTCTCCCAGTCTCTTTCCCCACATCCTTTCTATTCTTTTCTTCTCTTCCTCTATCTTCATCCTCAGTTCTTCCTCCTCTTTGAGTAACTTTTCTTGCTGAGATTTCAAGCGCTTCTTGCTTGACTTCATTGTTCTCTTTCTGAACTCGTTCATCCCCTTCTCTTCTCTTGAAAATTCAGAACGCAATATGATGAGCAAGGCAATCGTCCCCAGAAGTGCTATGACTATTCCCGCTGCACCCGTATCTGGATGAACAGATGCAACTATAATCATCGCTGTAATAGCGACTCCGCATACAAGATTCACTATCGATGGTAAATCCGTGAAGCCTCGCTTACTCATTACTACTGACCTTAAACCGAGTCATAACAATCTCCTTCCTCATATGATACGCATCCTCATCACGACAAACGAGAAAATTCCTCTCAGGCTCAAGGTCTTCAGTTTTTCCTTCCATTTCTGAAAGCCTTCTTGCTCAAAATGCGTATAGTGGCTCCGAGGTAGGGTTTTGTTTCCGCTTTCATTTTTCTTGCTTTTGTTGTAAGAGTGTGCAAACTTAAAATAAGTTCTTCAAAGGACAGTTTGAGGGGTAAAGCGGAAATGGTAGAAGAGAAGAAGGAAGAGGTGTATCTTATCGACCTGATAATGAGGGTGGTTCGACGCTGGTATCTGATATTAGGAGCAGTTGTAGTTGCCTGGGTGTGTGCGTATATAGTCTGTTTTTTGATTCCTGCTAAGTATGAGGCAAGCGGGATGGTTGTTGTTGCACCGCCGCAGTTTCAGTCGGAAATTCGTCCTTCGCTGCTGCCACTTTCTACCTATCGGCATCTTGCGAAAAGTGACAGTTTGTTAGGGGAGACTCTTAAAGATACTCTTACAAGGCATCCTCAAAGGAGAGAAGTTTTACTTGAAGACTTGAAGGATGACATAAGGGTTGAGACAGGGGGAGAGGAGAAAGAAGGAGTGCCGACTCTTATTGTTGCCGGGCGCCACAAAGACCCTCACTTTATCACCGATTTTGTGAACACCTGGCTTACAAAATTCAAGGAGAAAGCGGAGACTCTTACAATTTCTCAGGCTGCGCTTATGGAAAAGACTTTCGTTGAAGAGTTCATTGCATCTCAGAAGAGGCTTGAGACTGCTGAGGAAGAACTCCGGGAGTTTGAAAAGAGAGAATCAGTTTTTCTATTGGAGAATGTGAAGAAAAATCTTGAGACTCTTTTGATAGAGAAGAAGAAAGAGATGCAAAAGTGGGTCTATGACGAGACTGACAAAGAGAGCGAATTGGCTCTTATCAGGTTGCAAGTAGAGGCACAGGAGAGCGATGGAAGGTGGGTTGGAGAAAGAGGGTTTGAGGCGAAACCGGCGGCATCTGAGGGGTTTGCGAAAGAGATTTCGACCAGCATATTGAATGTGAAAAGGCGTTACGAGAGAGAGGCAGACGCATATAAAAATTTTACCTCCGAAAATAACATCTCGAGAATGGTGGAGGAAGAGAGAAGGTTAAACAACCGTATATCCGAGATAAATGCGAGGCTTAACCAGTTAGAGTCTCTAATCCCTGCGAAAGAGAAGGAGTATCTCTTCTGCACTGAGAGATTGAAAGAAGAGCCGCAGAAGTTGAGGATAACAAGCAGTCCTGTCGAATCCGCTTTCTGGGAAGCATTGCTTCGGGAAAAAGCAACGGATGTTTCAAAACTGAGCCTCTCTCACGAATTGTTCAATCCATTGTATCAGCGGCTCTCGGAGACATCTTTCACGGTTATGCTCGCTCTGGTGGCGTATCGCTCTGAAAAAGAAACCCTTTTACAAGAGAAACAGAGATTGGAGAAGTTGCACTCGGAACTGCAGTCTGCAATGCTGAATGCAATGGAACAGAAGCAGGTCCTTGAGAATCTGCTCCTAAGTGCGCGGATGGCGTATGAGGAGATGTTCAAGCAGTATCTTGCTCGGAGGTCGGAAGAGAAGAGGGTAAGAGTAGAATTAGAGCAAATACGCGATAGGAAGAGGCTCTGTGAGGAAGAGATAAAGCGTTTGGAGAAAGAGTGGGAACGGTCGGCAGCCGCCCTGGCAGAAGCGCAAAAAGAGTATAACAGGTTGAGAAGGAGTGTGGAGTCCGCACAGAGTAATTACAATATTTTCAAAGAGAAACTGGAGCAAGCATCTCTCACGAAGACCCAATTGCCCGAGGATGTGCGCATCGCTGCTACTGCTCTGACCCCGCAAGAGCCTGTCTTTCCGGACAAGCCTCTTATAAGCGGAATCGCTGCTGTAATGGCGTTCCTTATCGCTGTTATTTTGGTTACTTTGCGTGAAGCGTCGAGACTTCTACACTGACCTTCTATCGGCTGGTTGTTACTCATCTCTCCATAACTCTGTAAACTTTTACCTCCTGAGTATCCAGAGAGAGCGGTGGATTCTTGAAGTCTCCAACAAAGAGGAGGGAGTCCGTATTGTTGAGTTCTTTTCTCTCTTCATCGCTTAGCGGCGCAACATCCACTACCACATAGTCGCAGAGTCTTGACTCGATAGCCTTCTTTATGGAATCCTTGTCAAGGGACAGTGCACCTTTTGTCGAATACTGCGCGTCTCCGATATGCTCACCTTCGGCATAATACACGACCCTCTTTATTCTGCATAAAAGTCTCGGATGAGGTGTCCCATAACGCCTGAGCCAAATACCTGCTCTCTTCTCCGCTGCCTGCTCTATGTGGCGTGGTTTAAGCGAAGGGGCAAGAAACATAAGGACTGTAATTATTGCAAAAACCACCCTGAAAGTTTTACTTGATAAAAGCCGAGGCCTGCTTGTATAGTGCAGCCCTCTAATTACACCAATTCCAGAAAGAGGAAGAAACGGGATGAGTATCTGAGTCAAGTGTCTATGTCCTACTTCAAAACTGCACATCAGAAGAAAGTAAAGCAGCGCTACTGTGACCATCAACCACTCTTCTCTCTCTTTATTTCGCAAGAAGACCCACATCAGAAGTAGAAGCAACGCTATGGGGTGGAGCACGCGGGGAAGAAGGAGTAACGCCTCCGCCGCTCTTCTTAAAAAGCCTCCTATATATGCGATGAGTTTCTCCTTTTCCACATACCTCTTCTCCTCAATTACACCATCTTCAAAAACATAGTCCTCTTGGCTCACTTGAGATTCAAATATCTTTACAGGATGCCTTTTCAGAGTAAGTTTTAAGGTACTGGGGGGATGGTGCACTCCACCTACGCCGTATATGGAAAGAAGGTACGGAACAGAAAGGATGAAGAAAGAAGAGAGAGAAGTTACCACTAATAGAATCCGTCTCTTTATGGAAAAACCGCGCCAGATGAGCACCGCTGTAACAAGGATTCCTACCACCAGTATTCCTTCGGGACGCACAAGATAAGCAACAGCGGAAGAAACGCTTGTAAGCAGCGCGTATCTCAATTTTCCTGTTTTCAGTGTGCGTATTACAAAAAAAATGGAAAGCGCGAAGAAGAGGTAATACATTCCCTCGCTGCGGACCTGGGTTGTGTAACGCACCATTTGCGGGTGAATTGCGCAGATGGAAGCAGCAGCAATAGCGGCAAGTTTTTTTTCTTCTACCCCTCTTGCCACTTCAAAGGTCAAAAGATACAGAACAAGAATGAGAAAAAGTCCGCAGATAAAAGATGCCAGTACTCCAGCAAACTCCCATCCTTGGGGGGTTGTGTTCAGACCGAGAAATGTACCGACAGCGGCAACGAGTGCGGAATAGCCTGGCGGAAAGGGAATAGAGAGTGCGCTTTCAAAGTTGCCGGCGGCGAGCATTTGCGCCTGTCTTATATAAACGAGCCCGTCTATAGCGATGTTCTGGGAATTTAAAGCGGAGTAACCTCGCACTACTCCTGCAATTGCTAGTATAACAAGCACAATACTGCTTTTGTTGTTATGCATTTTTGCTCTTCCACTCTTTCCACTTCTCTTCAACGAACTTGCGGAATCTCTCCTTGAAGATTGATGTATCCCACTTGAGAGCGTGTTCTCTTATAGCGTCGGGGTCGAAATTTCCGACATCTTTCTCCAACTGTTCAACAGCAGTGCACAATGCACTGACTGACTGCTCTTTAAAGAATATTCCTGTTACTCCATCAACGATTGTTTCGAGCACGCCACCAGCCTTGTATGCTATGAC
>JAOAAR010000031.1 GCA_026418755.1 Planctomycetota bacterium | reverse complement strand
CCTCTATCCGTTAATATCCTTAAAAGTCGCACACCCTGTTCCTCAAACCACGGTAAAACCCGATTATGCAATCAATCCACATAATCATATTTCGGCGCTATCCCTAACACTACATGGTTCTTTTTCTCTTTCTTAAAGACTCTCTCAAAGAGCGCCCTGATTTGGCTTTCGTCTCCGCTTTTGAACCAGCGTGCTTTAATTGCCACTCTGCTAACCCTTTACCATATGATTAAGCCATTCGGCATAACTTAGCGAAATGGTCTGTCTCGACATATTATTGCGCGCAAACTCAACCCCTCTGTTGCTCATCTTCTGTCGTGGTAGCATGTCGTTCAGCCTTTGAATAGCGGCAGCGAGTCCATTTGCGTCGTAAGGTTTAACTGTAATCGCAGCGCCACTGTACTCGCCTATTCTCGCCGCCTCACCTTCCGCAACTACAACTAAAGGGACGCCACACGCCATCGCCTCGAACATTTTGCTTGGCAGAGCAGTTTTGAGACTTCCACCGGCGCCAAGCGTTACCAGAGCGACTTGTGCAGATGCATATTCTGCTGGGACTTGTTTGCGAGGCACAGACGGTAATATGGCTACATTTGATAGTTTTCTGTCCGAAATCAAACGCACAAGGTTACGCTTTGCTGCTCCTTCACCTATTAAACGAAACTTCACATTGGGTAGCCGTTCTGCTGCATCAATTATCACCTCAAGTCCTTGCGAGAACCCAAGCGTCCCTATATAAAGCACTTCTCTTACCGCACCATCTTGCGCTTTTCTGTTCTGCTCTGCTATTTCAAAGAACCAGTTAGAGACACCATTCGGAAAAAGCCCAATTTTCTCTTTTGGTATTCGATATTCGTTTGCGATGAAGTCCCGTTGCGTTTCGCTGACGACTACAAGCCTCTGTGCTTTCTGGTAGAGAAAAGAGACAAGCATCCGGAGCACTCTGAATGGCAGGCTCCCATGTTCTAATATGTTTATCGTATAAAAACCCTCGGGAAGAAGGTCGCGGACTTCGAAAACGAATGGACAGCGTTTTAACTTCGCTAAGACCCAGCCTGCGACGCCTACAAGTAACTGCGGACTTGTTGCTATCAACACATCGAATTTTCTCGTAAAAAGCAGCCCACTTATGATTGCAGAAATCATAAACGAAATATAACTCAATGAGCGTCGGATAACTCCCTTGTTTTCTGCGGCATAAAGCCAAGTGCGCACAACTTTTATTCCATCCCAGTTTTCTCGTTTGATTAAGAAATCTCTATATCTTTTCGGAACGGTTCCTGTCGGATGATGTGGGAATCCGCAAAGAACTGTCACATTGTGACCGAGTTTGACCCATTCGCGGGAGGTTTCATAGACGCGGACAGCCGGCGCCGCCACTTCTGGCGGAAAATACTGACTCACAAACAGTATTTTTAATCTTTTCCTATTCGTATCCATATTGGCTCACCATTCGATGGAAATTCAATAGAAAGTCGTTGTTTTGGCTTTCCGAAAAACTGTTCGTAGAAGGAAGTCTGTTTCAATATCCCTTCTACACTTGAGTTCTCTATTTTAATATTTTTGTGCATGATTGAAAGGGTTGATCCTTCTTTTACCGTGGATTCTGGGTGGAAATGAAGTCTGCTTAAAAAGCGGGTTTTTGGTCGTATCTCGTCTGAAAGCCAAAAATTAACGGGAGTTACACTCAATTGGCGTAACCAGGTGTTTCCTTTGCCTTGAAGGAGAAGTGCTGCACTGAAGTGCCATTCTTTTTTATTGGCGGTCGTTTTTGCTGCTCTCGGATGTGCCAGAGAGGCGAACCGATGGGAGGCCCAGAAGTGGGATTGTTCGAAAGAGTCAATCTGGGCAACATTGTGCGCAGCGGTCGAACGAACATAATCCCGTGTCCTCCCTGCTGTGTAATCATAAACTCCTGTGTCGACAATCAATCTTTTACCACAAAGCGAAAATTCAAAAGAGAACAAATCGCAGTGAGCGTGTCCTGGCTGGTCAGGTGCACCCATTCTGCCTGCGTTCACAATCAAAAATGTGCCGTTTTTGAAACGCACCCCGTAGTAACCTGAATGAGAAAAGTCGAGTGTGTCTTCGTCGGGCGTTTTTATATCGGTTTTGAACCTTTCGTTGACTATGGAGAGTAGAAATTGCGGTGTCGGAGCAAGTCCGTATGCGGTGTCACCGAATAACGGCATAGTCCCATCAGGATGAAGACATCTTGCAAGAAATCCCGCCATTTCCAGAAGTTTCATCTTAACAAGAGCGTGGAGTTCTGGAAAACTTCTGGTCGTCGCAAGGGCGGATTCTATGTCGAGCAAATCTTCCATAACGGCGCAATGGTATGTGAATGTTCTCTCGTAATGGCAACCATCGGGCAAGATTTGTCTGTTTACTTCGTTTTTAAGGGTTTGAACGGCACGATAACGCCATAAGTAGGACTCTGGATGATGAACGAATAAGCCTGCAAAGAGCAGTCCTTTTGCGCATTTGAAGAGATGGTTTGCGCTTAAATGGTATTCGAGATTCTTGAAGATGTGGTTAGCGTGCGCATAGATGGCGGATTCAAGCGTCCGTTTATCTTCGTCATCTGCGGACTGATGGAGTAGAAGAAGTACAATGAGCCGTCTTGCGCTTGTGTATGCGGAATAATGCGGATGAGCCGCTTTTTTATGTTGCCTGAGAAAATCGAGTCCGATTTTTAATGCCAGTTTCTCTTTCCCGCTTTTAAGCAATTTATAAAGGAATTCGAGGTAATAAAGGGTTTCGGGACGCAAGCCATCTTTTGCGTCGAAATACCATCTCTCACCTTCGCTCCAAATGAAATTTACGCCAAATATCTCAATTGAGACCGAGCCATCAGAGTTCGTAAAAACGAATGGTGGCAGGTCATCGCAGAAAAAACGGACAGGAAGAGGCAAGAGTTTTGATATTTTTGCAGAACCGTATCTTAGCCTTGCTCCGAACTGTCTGAAAAATCTGTCCTTCAGAAGGTATAAAATTTGGCGGAGACGAAAATGGCAGAGCGTAAGAATGGAGAGATAAAGCGTTTTAAAGAGGCTCATTTGAATACATCTCCGAGTTCGAACTTGTAGGGGGTAACCGTCGTTTGGTTTTTGATTGCGGTAATGATGGCGAGTGTTGCCGCAGTCGTTGAAAACGCACTTTTTATGTATTCATCAAGACTTGTTTCTCCTTTTAATGCTTTAAGGAAATGAGCCAGTTCTTCTCTGTGTCCTTTTGAAGCGGGACCGAATCTGAATCCTTTTTTTCTATTCCCTATAACAAATAGTCTACGGAAGTCTTCAAGAATGATGGTTTTTTCGGAAGAATGGACTTCGATTCTCTCTTTTGTATGGCGAGGTGCGCCGCAGGTTGAGTAGAGAATCTGGGAAACGGAGCCGTTTTTGAAACGGAGAGTCGCTGCGCATTCGTCAAAAGTCTCTTTCTGTGGTGGCGCTGAGGCGACAACAGTTTCAACTTCGCTTGCGGCGAGACAGATTACAGTATCGACGAAATGACAGACTTCGCCAACAATTCTGCCTCCTTCTTGGGGTTGCGCAAGCCAACTGTTCAGGTCTGTTTTTCCCGCATTGACGATATAAGAGATAAGCATAGGGATGCCGTCTGACAAATTTTCCTTCATCTGCGCAATTGCAGGAGAGAATCTGCGGTTGAATCCGATGAGAAATGGTGTTTTTGTCATATTATATGCTTTGATGAGGTCCTCAAATTCTTGATGGTTGATGGCGAGAGGTTTCTCGCAAAAAGCGGGTTTGTGGGCTTCGAGAGATTTTTTCAGGAGTTTTGCGTGTTCTGAGTGGGGCGTAGCAATTACAATAAAATTCACATTCGAATTAAAAACGGATTCAATGTCTGATGTTACCTCTTTGAATCCGAATTTTTTCGCATAGAGGGCGCTTTTTGCAGGCGACCGAGTGCATAAAAGTACGGGTTTTGCTCCAAGACCTAAAAGGGCAGGAATTAAAACTGAACGGGCAAACGCCCCTGCGCCTATGATTCCAAATTTCAAGTCTTTTTCTGAGACAGAAGAGGAAAGTGGAATATGAACCGTTTTGCTGAGTTCTTTATCTGTTTTGTATTTGAAAATGGCACTTCGTAACTTGCCCGAATCAAGTTGCTCGTAGATTTTCAATCCTTCTTCAATCGGATATTCACCTTCAAATATTCTGTCGAGTTTTACGCTCCCTTTGGCAAGGAGATTCAAATACGCTTCCATATTCCGTTTTTCAGTCCATCGAGCATGGGCGATGGGATAATCCTGACCGTAGATTTCATATTGTGGGTCGTAACGTCCGGGACCGTAAGAAGTGGAAAAACGGATTTGAAGTTCTTTTTCGTAGTATGGTTTTCTCGGGATTTTGAGTCCTGTGTCTCCGAGGATGACGACTGTTCCACGCTTGCGTAGGAGATGAGGTGCCGTCTCGACGGGTTCGTTCGATTCCGTTGCGGCAGAGATGATGACGCAATCGGCGCCGGAACCTTTCGTGAGAAAAGCGACAGATGAGAGAAGTTCTTTATCATCTGAACAGACTCTTTCAAAGCCGAGAGACTTTGTCTCCTCAACTCTTTTTCCGTTCGGGTCGAATCCAATCACATTACAACCGGCACTTCTTAATATCTGAACCAGAATCTGCCCAATCACGCCGAGTCCCATAACGACGACGGTCTCGCCAAGATGCAGTTCTGCCACTCGGTACGATTCTATTGCGATTGCCCCAAGTGCAATAGATGATGCGTCTCTTAATGAGACATTCTCAGGAACTTTCACCGTTAAGTTTTTTGGAACGAAAATCTGTTCGGCGTGCGATGCAAAACCAACCCCTGCACAGGCGACCCTATCACCTACCTTGAACTCGACGGCATCGTCAGCAACGGCTTCAACGATTCCAGCCGAAGAATAACCGAGAGGAAGTGGTTCTTCGAGGCGCACCATTGCCGCTTTGAATGCAGCAAAGAAGCCTTCTCGTTTTATTTTGTCAAGCACTTTGGCAAGTAGGTCGCGTCGAGCAAGCGCTTTGCCGAGTAACGATTTTTTTGCAAATCGCAGAGTCGCCAGTTCTGTGCCAGGCGAAACAAAAGAGTAGTGATTGCGCACCAGTACACCACCTGATTCAAGCGACGGAATCGGAGTCTCAACCAACAACAACTCCCCTTTTTTGAAATCCTGCACAAGAGTCAACACAGTTTTGCTCCCCATTGCATACTGTTTGCGTATTCCGCGCAGACAAGTAACAATTTTACTCGTTCTTTTGGTCTTAATCTATTTAGAATTATGGAATCCAGAAGTTCTCTAACTTTTGCTTTAAGCATCGGTACCTTCTTCCGCAAACTCAAAAAAGAGAGATGTGCTCAGTAGATTCTTATGCGTTGAGCCAGTTTTTAATCGAGATTCTTCAAGGCGCATAAGGAGAATTTGCTTTGCAAGTCCAAGGGTTTGGGGAGTTACTCTGATTCGTCAATTGTTGAAAGAAAGCGGCACAACACATTTATTAAGGTTATAGCAACGCTATGGCGTCAACTTCGACATCTACTCCCTTAGGCAGGGCGGAGACTTGTACACAAGAGCGTGCAGGAAGAATCTCTCCTGTGAAGAACCTTGCATAAACTTCGTTGACTTCGGCGAACCTGTTCATATCGGTGATGTAGAGTGTCACTTTGAGGGTTTTTGAGAGTGATGAGCCTGCTGCTTCTATAACAGCCTTCAGGTTTTTAAGGGCTAATTCTGTTTGTTGGGATATAGAGCCTTTCAGGACTTCACCGCTTACGGGGTCGAGGGGAATCTGTCCTGATGTGAAGAGGAACCCGTTAGCGGTGACCGCCTGAGAGTAAGGTCCGACCGCTTTTGGCGCCTTGCTTGTGCTGATGCTTTTCATCATCGGAATCTCCTTTCTACAAGAGCCTTGAAAGGATTTTAATTTTTCTGCGGATGAATTTCAACAAATGCTTGACTTCTGGGGTGTGGATTTGTAAACTTAAAAACCTCTTTCATATTTTAAGAGAATTAATGTATGGAAGGAGAGTTTAGAGCTGTTTGGCGGTTTGCGAAGATTTCGGCGACGAAAGCGCGTCCGGTGATTGATGCGATTCGTGGAAAGAATGTGAACGATGCTCGTGTCATTCTCTCCAATTCGCCGAAGCGCTCTGCCGCTATGATTAGGAAAGTTCTCGAAAGTGCGGTTGCGAATGCTGTCTATGAGAGTCAGAGGAAGAGGTTAGACATAGTGCCAGATAAACTGTGTGTGGTGGGTGCGTATGTTGACACGGGGCCTTTCATAAAGAGGTGGCGTGCGTGTGCGCGGGGGAGGGCGCATCCGTATAAAAGGTATCATTCGCACATAACCGTTGCTGTCGCACAGAAGGAAGAAGGAAAAGGAGAGAAGGTAGAAAAGGCAGGAGTAGTAAGAAAGGAGGAGAAGAAGAAGTAATGGGGCACAAATTGACTCCGCTTGCGGTGAGGGTGGGGGTTGTTGAGCCGTGGCGTTCGCGGTGGTTTGCGAAGAAGAAGGAGTACGGCAAATACATCGTGGAGGATTTCAAGATACGCCAGTTTGTGATGAAGAATTACGGTTTTGCAGGGATAAGTCGTGTGGATATAGAGAGGACTCACGACCAGGTGAGTGTTGTGATATTTACGGCGAGACCTGCTCTTTTGATAGGGCGGAGAGGTTCGCAGATAGACAAGTTGCAAAGTGAGTTGCAGAAGTTTACGCAGATGAGTGTTCTGCCACCACGAATAGTGGAGATAGAGAAGCCCGAACTGGATGCGTGGCTTGTGGCTGATGGGATAAGGGAGCAGTTGCTGAGGAGGGCGCATCATCGGCGTGTTATGAAGCGGGCGGCAGAGTTGACGATGCAGGCGGGTGCCAAAGGTATAAAGATACAACTTAAGGGGCGGATTGCAGGTTCGGAGATGGCGCGAAAAGAGCATCTGATAATGGGAAAAATCCCGCTTTCGACTATTCGTTCCAATGTTGACCATGCTCTTGTGGAGGCAACCACGAAGTATGGACAGATAGGTATTCAGGTATGGATATATAAAGGTGAATATCCGGTGGTGAAGAAGGAGCAAAGCGATGAGGTTAATGCCGAAGAGAATCCTGCATAGGAAGCAGCAGCGCGGGAGTATGAAGGGGAGGGCGACGAGGGGTAATTTTGTGGCGTTTGGCGACTACGGTTTGATGGCGCTTGAACGCTGCTGGCTACCGGCCAGGACGATTGAGGCGGGGCGGATTGCGATGACCCACTTTCTGCATCGGGAGGGGAAAGTGTGTGTTAGGGTTTTTCCTGATAAGCCGATAAGTAAGAAGCCACAGGAGACGAGGCAGGGTAAAGGGAAGGGGGATACGGAGTACTGGGCGGCGGTTGTAAGACCTGGGCAGATAATATATGAGGTGGGAGGGGTTATAGAGGAGGTTGCGAAAGAGGCGCTTTTAAGGGCGGCTCATAAGATGCCAATCAAGGTGAAGTTTGTTAAGAGGACTGTGAGATGAGAGTATGGGAGTTGAGGCAGTTATCGGAGACGGAGTTGAAAGAGAGGCTGAATGAGTTGAGAGAGAAACTTTTCAAGCAGGCGTTTGAGGCGTATGATGAAGAGACGAAGAATCCTGGGCAGAGGCGGAATCTGAAGCGGCAGATAGCGCAGATTGAGACTGTGATGAGAGAGCGGCAATTGGGACTTGAGAGACCTAAGGAAGACCCTCGTCGGAGGAAATCTTAATATGGTAGATGGGCGCAGAAGAGGGAAGACATTAGAGGGAGTCGTTTCGAGTGACAAGATGGAGAAGACGATAATAGTGGATGTGGAGCGTTTGGTTAAGCATCCCTTGTATGGGAAGTATGTTCGGCGGACGATGCGTCTCTGGGCGCACGACGAGCATAATGAGGCGAAAATCGGGGATGTGGTCAGGGTGATGGAGACAAGACCTTTGAGTAAGAATAAAAGGTGGAGACTTGTTGAGATTCTCCGCCGTTCTTATGAAGGGAAAGAGGGTGAGATTAAGGATGCTGGAGATATTAAATGATACAGATGAGGACAAAGTTGGTGGTGGCGGATAACACAGGTGCAAAAGAGGTGATGTGTATAAAGGTGGTCGGCGCCGGGAACCGCAGAACCGCTTTTATCGGGGATGTGATAGTGGGTTCCGTCAAAAAGGCGCTTCCGGGCTCTAAGATTCAGCCCGGAGAGGTTGTGAGGGCGGTAATTGTTCGCCAGAGGATGACCACAAGGCGGGATGATGGGACTTCTATTCGGTTTGACTCGAATGCTGCGGTGCTGGTTGACAAGGATGGTTCGCCGAGGGGGACGCGGGTATTTGGTGCGATTGCTCGGGAGTTGCGACAGAAGAATTTTATGAAGATAGTCTCTCTGGCGGCTGAGGTTGTGTAAGCGGAGGGAGGTTGAGGTGAAGACTCACATTCGTAAAGGTGATTTGGTGGTTGTGATAAGTGGCGACGATAAGGTAGATAATAGGAAGGGGAGTCTTCCGAGGCGTGTTATCCGCGTTCATCCGAAGGAAGGGAGGGTGGTAGTTGAAGGGGTGAACCTTGTGTATAAGCATGTGAGAAAGAGCCAAAAGCACCCGCAAGGTGGGCGGATTCGGAAAGAGGCACCACTTGATGTGTCGAATGTGATGCTTTGGTGTGAGAACTGCAAGGGACCTGTGCGTATCGGTATAAAGGTTGATGAGGGCAAGAAGGAGCGTGTTTGTAGGAAGTGTGGAGGTGTGATTGAGACGAAGAAGTGACTATAGGTTTGAGGAGTGATGGTGAGGAGAGGTAAATGGCGAGGTTATTGGAACTATACAGAAAAGAGATTGTTCCGAAGATGATGGAGAAATTCAAATACAAGAATGTTATGGAGGTGCCGCGCATCGAGAAGATTGTGGTCTCGATGGGTGTGGGGAAGGCGAAAGATGACAGGCGGTTTCTGGACGGAGCGGCGAGGGATTTAGCGGCAATCACAGGGCAGCAGCCGAAATTGACGAAGGCGAAGCAGCACATTGCTGGTTTCAGGCTTCGTAAAGGGCAGTTGGTGGGCTGCTTTGTTACTCTGCGTGGGAAGCGGATGTATGAATTTCTGGACAGGTTTGTGAATATAGCGTTGCCTCGAGTGCGTGACTTTCGTGGGGTTTCACCGACCGCTTTTGACAATTTTGGTAACTTCTCGCAAGGGTTATCTGACCAGTTTGTTTTCCCCGAGGTTGACATAGATAAGTCAGAGGGGCCGCAGGGGATGAATGTTACTATAGTGATTGGCAGGTCTTCAAAAGAGGAGTCTATGGAACTTCTGAAACTGTTTGGGATTCCGTTCTACAAACCTGGGAAGGCGGTGGAAAAGACGGTGTCCAAAGGATGATGTTGGAGGCATAGGATTTGGCGAAGAAATGTTTGATTGAGAAGCAGAAGCGGGAGCCAAAGTTCAGTACTCGGCGTTATAACCGTTGTCAGATATGTGGGAGGCCCCGCGGATATTATAGAAAATTTCAGTTATGCAGAATCTGCCTCCGTAATCTTGCTCATAAGGGTGAAATTCCGGGTTTGCGCAAAGCATCTTGGTAAAGTGTAGCCAGCCAGAGTAGATGAGGTATTGATTTTCAGGGGCACACGATTTAATAGTTGGTTTTTGGCTTTTTCGATTTCTTTGTGTGGTTGGGATTACTTGCTTCTGACAGGACCGAGTTTGTAGCCTTTGTCCAGTAGGTAGAGTCCTGGTTTCTGTTCATCTGAGATGTGGGCAGCGACTGCTTCTCCGACGAAAATTGAGTGGTCGCCTGTGGGGGTGACTGCGACGAGGCGGCACTCGAAGGCGGCGTTTGCGTCTTCAATCAATGGTGTCTGAATCTTCGATGGTTTAAGTGGTACGAGTCCTGTTTGTTGGAACTTGTTGGTTTCTCTGCCTGAGCGGGTGCCACAGAAGAGTGCTGCATCAGCCCAGTCTGCTGGGGGGAAAACCAGTCCGAACTCGCCGCTTGATAGAATCGTTTCGTAAGAATAACGGTTGTGTGCAATGGAGATGGCGAACATCAAAGGTTTGACGGAGGTTTGTGTGTACCAAGCGAGTGTTATGATGTTGGGTTGATTATTTTTATCGAGTGATGTGGCAAGCACGACAGGTAGCGGATACTTACGCAAAAGCGCTTTTTCAAATCCTACTTCTTTCATCTTTCTTCCTCCTGAACAATATACTCATCATACAATTCTTTTGGGACTTCCCTTAAGAACCGAGAAGGTTCCTGCAGAATGCTTCCGTCGGTAGGAATCTGCCATTTTCTTGTGAGTGTGCGAAGTCGGGGATAAAGAAGAACGAGAATCTCTTTTGCTCTGGTGCAGGCGACATAGAAGATACGCCGTTCTTCTTCTATTGAGTCTAATTCTTCGAGAGATTGTGAGGAAGGGAGGGCTCCTTCTGCGCACCAAAGGAGGAAGACGGCGCGCCATTCGAGCCCTTTCGCACGGTGTACAGTTGAGAGAGTCAGAACCTCCTCTTCTTTCGCATCACCTACAATTGTAGTCTCAGCGACTACTGAAGTTGAGATTGCCAGATGAGAAAGGAACTCTTCTGTGGAGTCGAAAGAGGCTGCGTAATCAGCCATCTGTAAGATATCTTCTTCTCGCGACCTCCAGTCGGGATACTTACTTTGTAGAATTCTCGAATAACCCTCTTTGAGAACAAGACGAAGAGATTCAGAAGGCTTGAGTCCTTCTTTTTTGATGGAATCCACAATGCGCACGAAATCGAGCAGTCCTGCAATGGCTCGTTTTGGGAGAGTAGATTTGAGGGAGTCGCTTTTAAGAGAATCGAGGGGGGAAGGGGAAGAGATGGCGGTTTTGTAGATTTTCGATGCGAGGCGGTTTCCGATTCCTGCGAAAAGTGGTAGCGCCCGGCGCCACGCCAACTCATCGTGTACG
>JAOAAR010000303.1 GCA_026418755.1 Planctomycetota bacterium | reverse complement strand
AGATGTGTATAAGAGACAGAACAATCCCCACACCATAACCATACCTCTAAATTAATCCTTCCTTTATTCTCTCCAAACATTCACCCTATCTCAAACAAAACCCCTTTTATGGGAGATACAGAAGTAATATGTGAAGATACAGACACAGAGTAAACGGTAGGAATCTCAGATGTAAAGGGTGACAGGAATAGCCTCTTTTCTCGCAAGCGCTACGATTCTTTCAAGAGACGAAAAAGGGCAGGGTGTGATATTAAGGGAATCGAATGGGTTGTCAAGAGTGTATAGTTGAACTTGATATGGGTCGATTTTTTTCAAAGCGTGAATCCACTTTGTTACACATTTATCTTGTGTGTTGGTAAGGGCGCCGCAGACAGCAACAGTTTGCACAACAAGTTTTTTTATCTCTCCTTTAAGTTGGCTTAGGTTCTCAATGATTTCACTTACTTTAAGCGGAATCAAAGGTCTGTTGATTTTCTCAAATGTTTCTTCGTCGCCGGAGTCTAATTTCAGAACCGGCAAATCCAGCATTTTGAGCGCACGACGGACTCTTTCCTCGGCCGTCCTGCTCGCATTTGAAAGAAGAGCAAGGGGAATCTTCGGACGAAACTTGTTACGAACCTCCACAACTGCAGATACCACTTCATCAAAACAGGGATGAAGAGTGGGCTCACCGTTTCCTGCAAATGTGATATAGTCAATCTCCCCGACTCTGTTGAGACTGTTTTCGAGTGCTTCGACGACTTGAGAAGGAGAAGGAAAATCGGACGAATCGACTGAAATGGTCTTGCCGTAGAAACAATAGACGCAGTTGAAGGTACAGACTTTCTGCCCACGAGGAAGAAGGTTAATTCCTAAGGAGCGACCGAGCCTCTTAGATGAGACAGGTCCATAGATGATTCCTTTCTGGAGCGGGATGTGACTCACTCTCATTCTCCTTCAAGATGTAAGTCTTCTGGTTTTAGGGCAAGCCCGCGTCTCTCCTCCGCTTCAGAAGGGCGGAGATAAAGAGGAGCGACGGTTTTCGACTCGTCTCTTTTTTCGATTTCAAACTTGTGCAATCCCAGAAGAGCGATATAAAGGGGGTCAGGATAGTGATAAGTTTCAGGTGCGGTGGTCTCTCTTTTGAGAGAGAGTTCTTTCTTGTATCGTTCGACTCCGTAACCACAGACTATGGAGTTGGAAGATATGTACTGTTTCACAGATTCGGGGGAAAGAAGGTCTAACATTCTGCGGTTGCCGTTTTCGTCGTAGAGAGCGCAGTAGAGCATTCCTCTGTACGCATCTAACACAACAGTTATTTGCTCGGGTGGTTTTTGCCGTTTTCGACTCTCCTCAAAGAGGCGGCGGGCGATGGCGTCTGTACTTACTACTCCCACAAGCGGTGCTGAGGTTAGGTATGAAATGAATTTGGCACATGTGAGTCCGATTCGGACTCCTGTGAAGGAGCCAGGTCCTACATCAACGGCGACGAGGGAGAGGGAATTGAAGGTTAAATTGTGAGAGAGAAGAAGTCTCTTGATAGCAGGAATCAGTTCTTTTGTATGAATCTGAGACGGCAGGTACTCAGAGGCAAGAAGTGTGGTGCCGTCAGTGAGGGAGATGCCCCCTTTATGGGAAGATGTTTCTATGGCAAGGACAGGTTTCATCTTGAGGTTTCCAGAAAAGAATTGAGTTTAGCGGCACAGGATGGGCAGAAGTGTTCGGAAGAGGAATCGAGTTCGGCGAGCGTGTTGGAGAAAAGCATAACGCAACAAGGGTCGGTGCAGTGGTGAAGCCCAAGAGTGTGTCCCAATTCGTGGAGAACGAGTTTCCGCGCCCGTTTAAGGAAGAGTTGGGAGTCCTCTTTGAGCCCCCAGAAATTTCCTGTGAATCTTATAAGAGAAACGACTGCGCTCTTTTCTGTTTGAGATGCTGAACCAAAAACATAGTTGAGATTCTCCGAATACAGGTCTTCGTCAATCACTCCGATTGTGCGTAGCGAAGAAGGGGTTCTTATTTTGCTTAAAAGAAGGAGGAGCGAATCGGCATAATACTGTTTTCTGGCAGCGTTATAAGAGTCTTTTGGAAGGTCAATCGAAGGAGAGATGTGGGTTTTAAGCCCGAGTCCATCCTGGATAGCATAGACGACTGCGACAAGGGAATCTCTGGAAGGATTGTTTAATGGAATGACTTCAATCCACATTTCTTTGTCTCCTCTTTTCTTTTCATTTGTTGGGAGAGAAGGAGAAACAGTCGAACAGGAGAGAGCGATAAAAGACAAGAATATGAGGTTTGGGGTTTTCATCGCTTGAGCGCCGCAACATCCGATGGGTTTGGACCGACAGCATAGTTAGCGGTTCGTGACTTAGCAGATATGTCTATCTCGTCGAGTCTGCCTGCTGACCTGCAAGCGACGAAGAGAGTGGCGTTGTTGTAGGAGACGGACAAAGCAATAGGTCCTGTGCTTGTGGCGACGGTGTCTGTGGCTGTCTC
>JAOAAR010000302.1 GCA_026418755.1 Planctomycetota bacterium | reverse complement strand
TCTCTTCCCTCTAAATGCCTCTTCTTGCTCTGTCAAGTTGTCGCATATAACTCTTTGTCAATCAAAGCGTCAATATATTCTGAAACAGCTTTTGTTCCAGCCTTTGCGTCGGCAAGAAGAGCGACAACCATATCATCAAAACGGAACATATGCAACTGGATGGTTGCGCCAACAAACACCGCCCTGCGCAATCCACCTATGTCCATTTTTTTGCACGCATCGTCAGCAGATTCAAAAATACTCTTAACGCACAATATAACCCGCTGCTCATCAATTATGTGACGGAATGTATGACTCGCTAATCGTCTTCCATCAGGAGTAATTGCAACAATTATGTAGCCTGACGGAAGTTCGCCAAGGTGAGAGAAGATATTGTTTAACTCCTCGATGCTGAAACGGAGAAGAATTTCCGACTCTCGTGCGGCACGTTTGCGCTCACACAACTCTTTAAAGTGTTGTTCTATATCGTCATCTCGCTCGGGAGCCATCTCCTGTGCCGTCTTAAGCAAGGCTGCTATCTCTTGGTCGTCAGGTCTGCGCATCTGCGCCATTTTCAATTTGTCAACAGCTCTACGAGGCATCATCAGTTCAAGGTAAAGAGCGCCCAGTCTCAAAAGAGTTTTGTAATTGGAGTTGTTAAGTTTAACCGCTTTCTCAAAATTCTCTACAGCCTCGACCCCGTCATGCGGACAGCCCTCTTCCAATAACCTGTTATACCGTATTCTTCCGAGTATGAGGTAAGAACCTTCATAGTCAGGGAATTTCTCCAAGGCTTCCCGACAGAGTTCTATCGTTTTCTCTGTCTCTCCCATCTCGTTGTATATCTCTGCCAGCATAGCATACGCAGTAGGAGAGGGCTGAACGCGAATCTTATCTCGCAAAGACCTCACTTGCTCGTCATACTTTGCTCTGAACATTCTTCTTAATGCACTATTAACGGTAGCGGAGAGCGGATAAAGTTCCATCGCCTGCTTACCCACAGTGTAGGCTTCCTCAAGCATTCCGAGGTTCAGGTAAGCATCTATAAGTGCTGCGGCATTCGTTGGATTCGGGTTTTTCTTAACATTTCTCGCCGCTCTTTTAAGAGCCCTTTTGGCCCGCCATCTTGCCCAAAAACCCATAACTCTCCGCCTTAACGCACATAGGAGAAAACGCCACCGTCTTTCGTAACCACAACAAGAAACTGGCCGACTATTGCAGGAGATGCTATCACCTCTGCATTCAGTCTATCGCTCCACAAAAGAGAGCCTTTATCAATCTTAAAAGCATACACATTGCCTCTGATATCAACCACCAGAAGGTGTTCCTTATCTGCTACAGGAGAAGCCTCAGCCGGTGCCTCTAATTTGTAGCGCCATACGACACTTCCTGCTTCCACATCAACGGCGCTAACCATATGCTCATCCGTGCAGACGAAAACCATCTTATCGCTCTTACAAACCCCTGTTCTGATTCTCGCACCCAATTTGATAGAGGAGATTTCTCTACCCAAAACTTTTTCTCCCTTCCCCTCATCTGCAGGAACCTTAGGAAGATTCCTCTCACGGCGGAGAATAACAAACGTCCCAACATTTGTAGGGACAACCAAAAAACCACCTGATATGACCATCTCCTGCACCGCTTTTGTCCCTGCCGGCAGTCTGTGAGACCAAACCTCGTTAAGGCTGGTCGCATCAAGCGCAACTATCTCTTCTCCGAGGGCTACAATTATAGTATCTTCCCTCTCATCGTAAAGAAGAGGTATCTCTACGGGTGTGGAGAGCGGTTTAACTTTCTCCACCTTCTTTTCCCCTATGTTGATTACAAAAATTGCACCTTCGACAGCCACAAAAACCCTTTTGTTCGCAACAAGAACACGCTTCTCTATTTCTTTCTCCAAATTGCACTGCCAAAAGAGCGAACCTTTATCTTTTTCGATAACATGTAGCACCTTGTCAGAGCTGCCGACCACAAGGAGAGAGTCGTCAAAGGAGACGACCTGCGAGGGAAATTGACTGAGCCTCTTCTGAAGTTTATATTCCCACAAAACTTTCCCTTCTGCAGCGTCCAATGCTATAATACTGCCCCGCACATTCGTTATAAAGATGCGCCTCCCATCTGTCGTTACAGGTGAGATAAGAGTCACCTCATTCAGTTTCAAAGACCACACAGGAACTTTTTGAAGTTTGACCTTAACAGTCAACTGCTGGTCACCGACCATTGGCACAACAGAATCTTTGTAACCGTATAGACGAAATGTGAGTTCAAGTAGGGTGCCCGGCTTGCGCATAAAAATCAGAGGAGTTACACTCTGCTGAAGAACCCCGTTAACCCAAACCTTCGCCCCTGCTGGTTCGCTTTCTATAATAAGAGGAAGCACCACTTTCTTCGCTTCTGGTGAATTAGGGAACTTCTCGAGGAGTTCCCTGTATTTCTGAAAGGCGGTCTCCATTGCACTTGCCTTTGCCGCAGCCTCCGCCTCGTTGAACAGAAATCTTGCATCATCTAAATACCTGCTCAATCGCTCTACTGTCTGCTCAACCGTAGTCTTCAGTAT
>JAOAAR010000301.1 GCA_026418755.1 Planctomycetota bacterium | reverse complement strand
GTGTGGGAGGAATGTTATGAGAAGAGTGGGGGGGATAGTTATTTGCTTTTTGACAGTGACCGCTCTTCTAGCGCAGGCGTCTGATGTGGCTCTCATTGAGGACTACGCAGGGCAGGTGAGATTGAAATTTCCGGCTACAGGTCAGACGGTTCAAGTAGACGATTCTTATAAAGGCAAGAAATTTCCATCTGGCACGACGGTTGAAACTGGGAAGAATTCGGAGGTACGGTTTCTTCTGGATGACGGGACGAAAGCGCACCTGAAAGAGCAGACGAGAGCAACCCTTTACGATGACAAGAGTAAAAACACTTTTGGCATAAATCTTACTGAGGGCAGGATAAGAGTAAAGATAGCATCCGATAAGTTTAGAATCCGCACCTCGTCAGGACACGAAATAGGCGGGAAAGACTCTATACTCGAAGTTACGGTGGACAAGGAAGGCAGAGTCACCGTCTTCTGCATAGAGGGTGAAGCGGTTGTTGTAGACCCTTACGGCGGAATGATTAGGATGGGAGAGGGGCAATCATACGCGATGTGGTATGATAAAAAACGGGATGCGTATATGGTACAGGCTAACGAGAACAACGAGACTTCAGGGAAATTTGTTGCAGGTGGCAAAGAGCATCCCCTTCTGCCGGGCAGCGGTTATGGAATCAACAAAAAAGGAGAGGTGTTGCCGTTAGTGCCACCACCTCCTCCTGAAAGAGAGATAGGATTTGAAAAGCCTGTGCCGCCAGATGTTCCGATGGATGAGCCTTATGAGGATTCGGGTGAATTGCAGGAAGCACCTTATGTATCTCCGAAAAAACCTTAGATGCAGCCGGACTTTTTGAAAGGGGTAATATGCTCCAGAGGTTTTCAATAATACTGCTGTCTCTACTGATGGGGGTTTCATTCCTTTATGCTCAGGAATCTCTCGAAGAGAAGATTCCTTGGCTCCCCGTAGGCAACGAAAGATACGAGCCCTACGGTACCCTTAAAGCAGGTCCTTTCAGAATCCATCCCTTCGCGAGCGAACAGGTGATGTGGTTCGATAATATATTCCTTCAACAACGCTATAGAGAGAGCGATTTCTTAAGCGTGACGGAATTGGGAGCAAGAGCCGACCTTATCTACGACCAGAAAGCGTTCCTTTTGAACCTTCTTAAACTGAAGTACAACTATTATCTCAATCACAGTGAAGCATCAAACTTTGAGTATTCATACCGCTGCGAAGGCAGATATTGCCTGAGCCGGCTTCTCTCGTTCGACGGACGCGCTGAATATAGCCATATAGTTGAGCCGACGGAGGTTCTCTTTGCAGAGAAGGTTGAACGAGACATTATTGATGTTCTGTTAGGACTCGACATCAAGACAACATCCGATAAACTCTCGTTCAGAGCAGAGGTTCAGGAGAAGAACTACAACTTTTCGGAAAAAATTTATGATGCGATTGACCATAACGAGTTTTACTTCAACGGGCTGGGACGGTATAAGTATTCCGAGAAGACGAATTTCGGTGCAAGGCTTGGCTACGGAATGCTCACTTACCCCGAAGATGTCCTTAACGACCACAGTTACTTTACCCTTGGCGCCTTTGCAGAAGGAGAGTTGTGGACGAAAGTAAAATATTTCGCGGAATTGGGGTTCCTTATGCAGATGGTTGATGTCAAAAACAACCCCGATGATAGCGAATACACAGGTCCCTATTGTGGAATCAGCGCACAATATATCGCCACTGAGAAGTGGGTTCTTAAAGCAGCCTTTCAAAGGAGAATCGAGTATCACGCCGCTGTCAACTATCAGGTGGTGGACAAGTTAGAAGGCGACTTTCAATGGAAGATAAGACCGAAGATAATGCTTCATCTCCGGTGTGCTCTTGAACTGTTCAATCCAAGTGGAGATGACCCCGACATAGCGGCGTTTGGCTGGCGCACTATCGCAGGTGCCGCCTGCTATTATCGCATTAAAGATTACCTCTACGCAGGAGTAGATTACGAGCATACTCGCCGTTTAAGCCATATGGAACTTGCATCTTACTATGCGAACAAGTTTTACATACATATCACTCTTGCGTTTTGACCCCTGTCAGAGGGTAGAAATATGCAGCATAGATGGTTGTGGCTACCTTGTTTTTTGTGGCTGACTTTCCTTTTACTTTGCGGAGGGACGAGTTGCAAGAGCCTGTCTCCAACTCAGGAAAAAACCGTTCCTGCCCCTTCCGCTCCGCTGACCGAAGAGAGAGTGGTAGGAAAAATGGAGAAAAGCGAAGAGGACTCCCCCCTTCCAGCCGAACTCTTTAATGTAACAGAAAGCCTTAAAAAAGCCTTCTGCTTGAAGCCCGGAGACGAGATAGAGATTCGTGTCTTCGGAAGAGGAGACCTGACTCTTGTCACAGTGATACCGCCTGATGGCACAATCTCATTCCCTCTCGTAGGACAGGTTAAAGTCGCCGATGTCTCGCCGCAGGAAATCGAACGCCGTGTAGAGGAGACCCTTAAAGAGAAGGAACTGGTGGACCCTCAGGTTTCTGTTCTTGTGAGAAATTACGCTCCTGTCTCTTATACA
>JAOAAR010000300.1 GCA_026418755.1 Planctomycetota bacterium | reverse complement strand
ATGACACGAGGAATTTTGCTCTTGAACCCACCGCCTGTGATGTGTGCCATAGCGTGGACAGCAAACTGCTTGTAAGACCGCACCACCGCCAGAACCGGTTTCACATAGATTATCGTCGGACGCAACAACTCCTCTTGCAGAGTACAAGCAAACTCTTCTACATATTTATCCAGTCGCCATTTCGCTATCTCGAAGAACACTTTTCGCGCCAGCGAATAGCCGTTTGAATGAAGCCCCGATGAAGGAAGCCCTAAAACCAAATCCCCTTCTTCGACTCTTTTGCCGTCAATCAACCGTTTCTTCTCAACCACCGCTGCCACAAACCCTGCTAAATCATACTCTCCTTCCCGATAAAATCCAGGTAACTCGGCAGTCTCTCCTCCTAAAAGCGGGCAACCTGCCTGCCGACACCCTTCCGCTACTCCTGCTACTACTTGTTCCATAACGCTTGTGTCCAGTTTTCCGCAACCAATGTAGTCAACGAATCCAATCGGCTCCGCTCCGTAAACCAGAGTGTCGTTCACATTCATCGCGACCAGGTCAATCCCAACGGTGTTGTGCACTCCGCTTTTAAACGCTATCTTCAGTTTTGTTCCGACACCGTCTGTAGCAAGTAGTATGAGAGGTTTGTTGTAGCGATGGCTGAAAACTCCCTGCGGAAAATCTAATGCCACCATTCCAGCAAATCCTCGTGGATGTGGCTCATACACCTGCGGCGTGTATGTCGAGCGTATCGTTGCCCAGATGCGCTGCTTCATTCTGTCTGCTTCTTCTATGTCAACACCTGCCGCTTTATATGTGACCGCCTCCTCTTTTCTTTCTTCACTCTCCTTTGTCAAGTTTAACTCCTTCAGAACCCTCTTTTTCTCTTATTTTTCTTGAATGGATAAACGCTGCTGTCAATAGATTGAACGCCCAGAAATATGTTGTAGATATCACTGCTGCTACAAACAGAGCGGTTTGCCCTGCAAACGGCGGCAGTAGAAAAAGCAGAAGAGACAGATTTCCTGACAGAATCACAGCGCTCAAAAAGAGTGCACCTTTGAGCGGCGCACCGCTCGTGAAAAAATAGAAACCAGGTATCACCGCCGAAACCAGCAACCTTACCATTGGCTTCCCTCTCTATTTTATCCTACCTACAGGCATAAGATAAAGTGGCTCTTCTTTGATTCCCAGAACTTCCTTCAACTTCGCATCATGAAAAGCACCAATAGCGCAAGTCCCTAACCCCAATGCCTCACATTGAAGATATATGTTCTGCCCCGCATGCCCTACTTCCATATGCACATATCTCGTCGCCCGCTCCTTATATCGCCCTGCAGTCCGCTCATAAACCGCCGCAATCACAATCGTCGCAGGCGCCTCCTCAATCATCCTCTGCCCCAACGCTGCTGCACACACATCTTTCCTCAAATCACCACCTTTTACCAAAAGCAACTCATGCTTCTGTGGCTCATACCTGTATAGCCCTGCTTTCAAATCCTTTACATTCCCAGCAACCAAATACGCCTCCAGAGGAAATGTCGCACCTGCACTTGGCACTGTCCTCAAACCCCTTTCGTTGCTTATCCCCTGCGTCGCCCATAACAACTGCCCTACTTCCTCTAAAGTGAGAGCATCCCCCTTAAAACTCCTTCTGCTCCTCCTCTTCGCTATCGCCTCTTCAACGCTCATCTTCCCTTCCTTCTTCACAACAGGTAACTTCATCCTTTCTCCCTCCTCTTTATTTTCCTGGGCAAAACTTTCAATAAAAAGGAGAAATATAGCCGCTATCGCGCATGCTCCCGATACCAGGAAAAGAGACTTCATATTTTATCCTCCAAACGAACCCTGTATCTTCCTGAAATCTCTTCCACTCTCCAGAAATGAGAATCCACATTATGTTCAAAGACCAGTAACCATTTCTCTTTTACCGCTTGGGCCAGAAACTTTGCCTTCATCTCTGCCGTCTTCTCTGGATACAAGTCATAGCCCATTATGTACGGAATGTTCAGGTGGAATCTCGTCGGAATTAAATCCGCCGGATAGAAGAGAGTCATACCACCACTCTGAATCAAAACCGCTTGATGCCCCTTTGTGTGCCCGTCCGTTCGTATCAAACGGACGCCTGTCACGACTTCGTATTCGCCGTCAACAGGTAGAATCTGCTCTCTCTCAATCAAAGGCTGTAAATCTCTTGCTCTATAAGAGGAGGCGGAGTAATGGCTCGGCTTGAGTGCAACATCCAACTCATGCTTCTGCACCAGATATTTGGCGTTCTTGAAAAGAGGTTCACCACTCACACAGTTGCCCCCTGCGTGGTCGAAATGCAAATGCGTGTTCACCACATAATCCATATCTTCCACTCTTACCCCGTATGATTCAAGCCTCTCTTTCAATTTACCTACGCCGTCCATCTCGTAAATCCGCCGCTCCTTCTCTGTCCAGTCACTCCCGAACCCAGTATCAACCAGAATCTTCTCTTTTCTTCCTTCTATCAAAAGAAGAGAACATCCAAGATGGATTCTATTTTTTCTGTCAGGTTTCGTCAGTTTCGACCACAAAACTTTCGGCACAATACCGAACAT
>JAOAAR010000299.1 GCA_026418755.1 Planctomycetota bacterium | reverse complement strand
TTGTTGGGGAGGGGAAGATGAGGATAGTAAAGATTTGTGGGCTCACCAATTTTGAGGACGCATCTTTTGCGGTTGAGTGTGGGGCTGACTTCATCGGGTTCGTATTCGCCGAAAGCCCGAGAAGGGTTACTCCTGAAAAAGCCTTTGAAATCCTGAAGGCGTTACCGGAATGGGTTGTATCTGTAGGGGTTTTTGCGAATGAACCTCTTGAGAGAGTTGAAGAGATGAGCCGTTTTTTGCGCCTTTCCTATGTCCAACTTCATGGCAGTGAAAGCAGAGAGTATGCGGAGGCGCTCTCCGTTCCGTTCATAAAGGCTTTCAAAGCAAAGGATGAAAGCGTGTTGGATGAGATTAAGAGTTTCGGAGTGGAGATGTTTATTCTTGACTCGTACGCATCTGACAGGCTGGGGGGCACAGGCAAGCGGCTCGATTTCTGTCTGGCACAAAAGGCGGCGCGGCTTGGCAAGATGATTCTGGCTGGGGGCCTTACTCCTGACAATGTTGCAGAAGCGGGGAGAAGAGTAAACCCCTTCGGGGTGGATGTTTCGTCTGGCGTTGAGTTTTCTGTCGGTAGGAAGGACTACCAGAAGTTAAAAAGATTTGTCGAGGAGGTGCGACGATGCGAGAAGAAGTGAGGAGAGGATACTTCGGAAGATTTGGGGGCTGTTTTGTTCCGGAGACTCTGAAGAGCGCTCTTGACGAACTTGAAAAGGTGTATGAAAAGGTACGCCGTTCTTCTTCTTTCAAGAATGAACTGGAGCATCTTCTTAAAGACTATGTGGGGAGACCTACTCCTCTTTATTTTGCTTCCAGTCTGACGCGTAAATGGGGTGGTGCAAAGGTATACCTTAAAAGGGAGGATTTGAACCACACAGGGGCGCATAAGATAAACAACTCTATCGGGCAGGCACTGCTTGCGAGATTTATTGGGAAGAAGCGAGTCGTTGCGGAGACGGGAGCGGGGCAGCACGGCGTCGCTACTGCAACTGCTTGTGCCCTCCTCGGGATGAAATGCGTTGTTTATATGGGTGCAGTTGATATGGAAAGGCAATGTGTGAATGTTGAGAAGATGAGATTTTTGGGAGCGGAGGTGGTTCCCGTTGAAAGTGGTTCTCGGACTCTCAAGGACGCAATCAATGAGGCTCTGCGTGACTGGGTTACCAATGTCAGAACGACGCACTACATATTGGGTTCTGTTGTCGGACCCCATCCTTTCCCGCTAATTGTGCGCGATTTTCAATCGGTTATCGGACGGGAAGTGAAACAACAAATAAGAAAATCGGAAGGCAGACTACCTGATGCGATTGTTGCTTGTGTTGGGGGCGGAAGTAACGCACTCGGAATCTTTCATCCTTTCCTTAAGCATAAAGGAGTCTGTTTGTTCGGAGTCGAGGCGCTGGGCAGAGGACGGAGGGATGGTGAACATTCTGCGACTCTTTGCTTCGGCTCTCCAGGTGTGCTCCATGGCTCTTACACTTATATCCTCCAGAACAAGAATGGGCAGATTCTTAACACCCATTCAATCTCTGCAGGGCTTGATTATCCTGGAGTCGGACCTGAACACAGTCATCTTAAGGAGACGAATAGAGTAAGTTATGTAGCGGTGGGGGACGAAGAAGCCGTAAGTGCGTTTAGGGAGTTATGCTCTGTCGAGGGGATTCTTCCTGCGCTGGAGCCATCACACGCCCTCGCTTTTGCAAAAGGACTCTGCCGTCGGATGTCAAAGAGAGATGTTGTTGTTGTCAATCTTTCAGGTCGCGGCGACAAAGACATTGATTTGGTTCTCCGCTTCGGTTCCGAAAGGAGGAAAAAATGAGCAAAATAGAGGATGTGTTCAGAGGATTGCGCATTGAGAAAAGATGTGCCCTTATTCCATATTTTATGGCGTTTTATCCTGATTGCAGGACTTTTGGGAACTTTCTCTTTTCGGCGCAGGAATCAGGTGCTGACATAATTGAGGTGGGGATTCCGTTCTCTGACCCTATTGCTGATGGTTCGGCGATTCAGGAGGCGGGTTCTATCGCTCTTTCAAACGGTGCTACTGTTGGTAGAATTTTTGACCTCCTCCAAAGTTTGCAGAGCAGGCTTTCCATCCCCTTAGTGATTATGTCCTATGTTAATCTGATTCTTCGCTATGGGGTCCGAAAATTTTTCGAAAGTTCTTCCTCTTGCGGAATCGCAGGGGTTGTGGTTCCTGATTTACCTGTCGAAGAGAGTGAAGAGTTCAAAAGCGCAGCAAACGGGTGCGGACTTGATATGATTCAATTCGTTGCTCCAACGACTTCGGAAAGCCGTCTGCCAACAATAGTAAAGTTCGCGCAGGGGTTTGTCTATCTCGTCTCCTTAACTGGAGTCACCGGAGCAAGAGAATCGCATAAGTTCCGCATCAACCGTTATGTGAAAACAGTCCGTAGATATACCGAACTACCTATCTGCGTCGGTTTCGGTATAGCGACCCCAGAGCAGGCAGCGGAGGTTTCACGGGCAGCCGATGGGGTGATTGTCGGTAGCGCCTTGGTAGAGACAGTGAGGAGAAGCAAGGCGTCTGCGGAGAGGGAGGTAGGGAAGTTTCTTAGGAG
>JAOAAR010000298.1 GCA_026418755.1 Planctomycetota bacterium | reverse complement strand
AGAGACAGGGATACAGTACCTGGGGGAAACCTTTTAACGGTTGGTTTTCCTATCATGCGGTTGCAACGAAAGATACCAATGGCACCACTATAAGTGATGCCTGTTGTACACTCGACTGCGACGGCTCTCCCGGAAGCGCACCATATACGCCGCTTCTTCCAGTTGATGAGCCTTACGCATCTTACAATGCGATGCTTTCATCCAATCCGTCTGGTTACGGTACATACGGAATTTGGCGTTGCAGTCAGCGGTAACAGGAGGACGCAGGAATGAAAGAGATATCCCATCTGTTTCTACTATTTTTAATCTGTGCTATTGTTACGCTTCCTCTTGTCGCTTACACTGACGATTTTCTTGAACTGCCGAAAAAGACCTATAAATTTGAGGAATGGGCGGGCAAGGATGGCTCCTTGAAACAGGGAGTTCTGATGAAAGAGGTTAGCCTGACCCCATACGAGGTTCTTTCCGAAAGAAGCAGATTGAGAACTTCTGGGGAAACAATTTTAAGATACGGATTGAAAGCAAGCGGAAAAATCGTTTTTGAAGTAAGCGTGTTTGTTGGAGATACTGTTTTGGAAGCCCAAGAGGCTCTTCTCAAATTTCTCGCCATCTGCACAATGACGATTCCAACAGGCAAAGATGCAGGGGTTGCAGTCGGAGATGTTTGTTTTGCTGCAAAAGATGGTGACGCGGTTGTGATGATTGCGTTTGTGAGGAACAATATTTTCATTCGCATTTCGATGATAAAGGTTGACGAGACATCACCTGACATAGTAGAGATTGCGAAAAAGATTGATGAGCGAATCAAGAGCGAGGAGGAGGTAAAAGAGACGAAAGATTTGAAGAAACCGAGGATAGATTTTTCTGCGGAGAAGGAGGTAACGGGTGCTGATACACCTGTTGAATTGAATCTGAAGATAGAAGATTCCCAAGGGGGAACTCTATACACTGAGATTGATGAAGGTGGTGGAATGGTTTATGACGAAAACGGCAAAAAATATTTTAAGGCGGAGAAACCTGGGGAATACAAAGTGACAATCTACGCACGGAGCGAGCGGTTTTTGGTAAGCAAAAAGAGTATTACAATAAAAGTAGAGTGATAGACAGAGTCACTTATGTCGTCAAACAAGAAATCACTTTTTTAACAGAGTCCCAAGTAGATTAGCGAAGTGTTCGATAGCAATACCGAGAAGAAGTCCGATTATAAGCATAATCACCAGAAGAACAGGGCTGACACCTTTCTTAACTGCAGTGGTTTTGGCAACTGAAACGGGTTGTATTTTTGGGGCTGAAGCGGCATCTACAGCAACAGGTTTCTCTTCTGGAACGATTATGCGAGAAGAAATTTTCTTGCGAGCGGCGTCAGGGGCAGCGACTTTTTTAATAACAGGTGGTGAGGCTTCCACCACAACGGGTTCCGCTTGGACTTCGGCAGCGACAGGAACAGGCTGCGGTGGAGGTACCGGGGCAGGAGCGCTAACAGAAGGTTTAACAGTTGGGGGAGGTGCTACGGTTGGTGGAGGCGCTACTGGGGGAGCAACGCGTTTTGGCGGCGGTATACGCTTTGACTCAGGAGGAGTTGACACATACTGAGGTACTCTCTCGGCAGAAGGAGCCAGTCTCTCCGCATAGCGTTTTTGAAGGTTCTGCAAGACGAGTTCCGCACATTTTTTGAGAGTGGGGAAGACACCTTCTCCTGTTATAGCAACAGCTTCAAACACTGGCACATTGTACGGGTTCAGTTTCTGGTTCATTTCTTCTACGCTCATAACTGCAGGGAGGTCTCTTTTGTTATACTGAAGAATGAACGGGACGGAGGAGAGTTCTATACCATACTCTCTCAGGTTTTCTTCGAGGTTGCGCAATGATTCTATGTTTTCCTGCATCTTACCTTGTTGACTATCTGCAACGAATATGATGCCGTCAACGCCTTGTAGAACCAATTTGCGTGTGGCGTTGTAATAGACTTGTCCTGGAACCGTGTAAAGATGGAAACGTGTTTCCATTCCGCTGATTTTACCCAAATCAATCGGCATAAAGTCGAAAAAGAGCGTACGGTCGCCTTCGGTAGCAATAGATGTAAGGTCTCCGCGGCGTTCTTTGGGGATCTTTGTATGAATCATTTCAAGATTCGTAGTTTTGCCGCTCAAACCTGGACCATAGTAAACAATTTTGCAGTTGATTTCCCTTGCAGCAAAGTTTATCTGTACCACTCTGCTATCTCCTATACGGTTTTTTCTATCAACACTATTTTATACCCTCCTGTGTTTTATTTTATACGCCGCTGCCTTAACAGCAATAAGAGTCTGTTCAAGGTCTATGTTCTGGTGAGTCACAACCGCAAGATACGCGATATCTATGTCGAAAAAGAGCATTCTTCCATAAGAACTGTTCAGAAAGAATCGGTCGGTTTTGTTCTCTCCGAGAAGCCCCATCGCTTGCTGAACAGAGTGAATCATACGGCTCGCAAGAGCAGCAACAACCTCCTCATTAAGAGGAGGTTTGAGCGCACTGGACACAACCATACCATCTGGGGTTACAACAAGACAGCCTATGACTCCTACTCTGTCTCTTATACACATCTCCGA
>JAOAAR010000297.1:289-2591 GCA_026418755.1 Planctomycetota bacterium | reverse complement strand
CTCCTCTTCTTCGTCGGTCTTATCTTTTCTGACTGCAGAGAATCGTTTTGACTTGCTCGCCTGTGAAACATTCAGCGATGCGCTGATAAGGCGCAGGATTTTGTGTATGTCAGTCAGGGAGGAAGAGATTTTTTCGAGCGCTGTTGCTATTCTTTCTGAAACCAGCGGATTTTCTCCATTCATTATCAGCCTCCTCAATTTCAGTCTCTGTTGAGTGATTGTAGCGAAATACGGCGATTAGTCAAGCATTCAGTTTGACGGATACGATGAATATGTTAAAATTATAGTAAATAAAAGCAAAATAATCTACGGCGGTTATAGGAGTCAAGAATCAGAGTGAACCAAGTCTTTGAATTGGTCACGGATATGAATCCGAAAGGTGACCAGCCAAAGGCAATCAAAGAATTGCTCGATGGCTTCCGACAGGGAGCCAGTTTTCAAGTTTTGTTAGGTGTTACGGGCTCCGGCAAAACTTTCACGATAGCGCATGTAATCGAAGCGCTTCAACTGCCGACTCTTGTCATCTCCCACAACAAGACTCTTGCTGCCCAACTCTATTCTGAGTTCAAGTCTTTCTTCCCACATAACCGTGTCGAATACTTCGTCTCCTACTATGACTATTACCAGCCAGAGGCATATATCCCCCAGAAAGATATTTACATTGCAAAAGACGCTTCTATCAACGAGGATTTGGACCGCCTCCGTTTGAGCGCTACCAACGCTGTTCTGACTCGCAAAGATGTCATTGTTGTTGCATCGGTCTCCTGTATTTACAATATTGGTTCGCCTGACGAATACGCCGGAATGGTTTTTCCGCTCGAAACAGGCTCTCAGATTGATAGAGACAGTTTTCTGAAGTCGCTTGTGAAGTTACAGTATGAGAGAAACGATGTCGAATTGCGCAGGGGAAGGTTTCGTGTGCGCGGCGATGTTGTCGAACTCTGCCCCTCATATCTCGATGTCGCTTTGCGAATCGAATTTTTTGATGGCGGGGTTGAGAAACTCGAAGAGTTTAATCCGCTGACAGGCGAAAGAATTCGCGGGCTTGAGCGTACCGATGTTTATCCTGCTAAACACTTCATTTTGCCAGAAGACAAGTTGCAGAGAGCCATCCTTTCAATTCGCGAAGAGTTGGAGGAGCGCGTCAAATGGTTTAAGGAGCAGGGAAAAGATGTAGAGGCAGCAAGACTGAAAGCAAGGACGATGTATGACCTCGAAATGCTTTCTGAGGTTGGCTACTGCGCCGGCATAGAAAACTATTCAAGGCATCTGAGTGGGCGCCCCGCAGGTTCTCGCCCTTACTGTTTACTCGACTATTTCCAAAACGATTTTCTTGTTATCGTTGATGAAAGCCATCAGACGATTCCTCAGATTCGCGGAATGTATAACGGCGATAGAAGTCGCAAGGAGACTCTCGTCGAACACGGGTTCCGCCTTCCTAGTGCTCTCGATAATCGTCCTTTGAAGTTTTCGGAGTTTGAACGGTTAGTAAAGAAGGCGATTTTCGTTTCGGCGACTCCTGATGAGTGGGAGGTGAAGAAATCGCAGGGCAGGGTGGTTGAACAGGTCATAAGACCGACAGGTTTAGTCGACCCAGAAATCAAAATCCATCCGACAAAAGACCAGATTCCACATCTTATATCTGAGATTGAGAAACGGGTGGCAAGAAATGAGCGTGTGCTTGTGACTACACTTACTAAGAAACTGGCAGAAGATTTGGCGCAACATTTTGAAGAGGAAGGAATCCGCTGTATGTATCTTCATTCAGAAGTCGAGACATTCGACCGTGTTGAGATTCTTAAAAGACTGCGCAAAGGAGACTATTCTGTTGTTGTCGGTGTTAACCTCTTGCGTGAAGGGCTCGATTTGCCAGAAGTTTCGCTTGTTGCGATTCTTGATGCTGATAAAGAAGGTTTCTTGCGCTCTGAAACATCTTTGATCCAGACTATCGGTCGTTGTGCGCGGAATGTGAATGGCGAGGTCATTCTTTATGCTGATGAGGTGACTAAGAGTATGAAGAAGGCGGTTGCGGAGACTGAACGCCGTCGTAAATTACAACTTGAATATAACAAAAAACATGGTATAAAGCCTGAGACAATCAAGAAGGCAATCAAAGAGGGAATCGAGCAGTATGTGAGTTCTCAAAAACTGGCGCGTGAGATTGTCGGCGTGGATGAGGACGATTTCGCGCGTGTTGAGACGATTAGAGAGTTGGAAGACAAGATGTATGAGGCGGCGAGAGAATTGAATTTTGAATTAGCGGCAAAACTCCGCGACGAGATTTTAAAACTTTCTCCCCAAG
>JAOAAR010000297.1:0-279 GCA_026418755.1 Planctomycetota bacterium | reverse complement strand
GAATCCGAGACGCCGTTCCCGCCACCGCCATTTATGTTAATATTTCTGTTTTCTTTATTCGGAGTCGATTCTGTTATTGTTGTCTTCTTTATTAAACTCATTTACGCATCAGTTTTTACATTTTGGACATCCAACTCTATTCTTTCTGGTAATCCTATTTTCTGAAGCATTTTTCTTTTCCAATCCAGAGCACTTTGGCACTAATATATTTGCTTCTTCGTCAGGTTCTGCATATAGTGTAGTCTACGGCAGAGAAAATGAAGTCAGGTCCTTCATACC
>JAOAAR010000296.1 GCA_026418755.1 Planctomycetota bacterium | reverse complement strand
GAGCGTAATAGCATTTCGGAGAGATAGGTGCATAATTGACTATTTATTTGGTTTTAGTGGCAGTCGAGGAGGCGGATAAAGGAGAGAGCGTTTTTTGGCGCGTTGGCGTGTTCACAGTTGTTGAAGAAAATGAAGGCTTTTTTTGCCTGTTTTTTGATGGTTTCCAATTTTTGCACCCATTCTTTTAATTCTTCTTCGCTATATGAGTAATCGTAACGGAGTTTTTCGCTTTTATACCAATTTTCGGGGTTCCGCGAGTGGAGGCGGATGTAGGCGGGTTCGGCGGTGAATCTGAAGCGTCGGTCGGGCAGAGTGGGTAAGGAGGGGAGGTCAACTGAGCAGTAGGAGATTTGTTCGACTGCGAGGAAATCGTAGAGTGGCTCTTTCTGCCATGAGTTGTGGCGGAATTCAGCGGCGAATGGGAGGGAAGAGAAGAGGTGGCGCAGGTTACTCAAATAGCGGCGCGTTTCCAGCCTGTTGTGAAAAGATGGTGGGAACTGGGCGAGGAGGGCGCCTAAGCGATTAGTCTCGATGAGCGGCTCAATCCCTTTAAGGAACTCCGATGCAACTTCAATGTTGCTTTTGTGAGTCATCTCTTGGTTCAGTTTTACGCAGAAGAGAAACCCTTCAGGGGTTTCGTCCACCATATTTTTCAATGTTTTGGCGGTAGGAATCTTGTAGAAAGTGAAGTTCAACTCGACGGAATCGAATTTTGTCGCATAGAAGGAGAGCATATCATTTGAGGAGATTTGGGGCGGATAGAAAGCGCCCTTCCAACTTCTGAAATGGTAACCACTCGTTCCGACTAAGACCATACCTCTATTTCGTTTTATACAATTTTATCTGAACATCTTTAAACCGGACGGTTGAGTTAGGACCAGCAAGCAGGCAAAAGTATCCGATTCCTTTATGTCCCTCAGGGGGTCTCCCTTCGCTTTCCATCTTCTGTCCATTGACGAAGAAGACGAGTCTGTTCTCTCGCACTTCCACCAGCATAGAGAACCTCTTACCTGTTACCTGTTGGGCGATATTAGGTTCCATTGCTCCGAAGCGCACCGAGCCACGAGGTCCTCCGAAATCGGTCATATATTGTACGAAGAACTCCACTCCGCCGTATCCTTGACCCTCGTGGACGATTTCATATTTCAAGTCGTATTCGAGCCAGTCATACATCTTCTTTATATACGGTTCAAGGGAAGACCATTGGTTTGATTTGTTAACGCAGACTATAGAGCCGCCTTCGACTCTCCACTCTGCGTAATTATCAAGGGGATGCCAGAATCTCAAAGTAGCGCCATCAAAAAGTGGTTCCCATTCGTTCTTCTTTGGAGGTTTCCCGCCATCTTTGTCTATAGATGCCTTCCACTTGAGAAGTGCACCTTCTGAGTACTGATGTAAGAAGTCTGCGTTTGCTTTGGTGATACTCTCTTTCTCTTTTTCGACTGTCTCTTTCAGGGCAGAAAGCACATCCTGAGGTAGAGCAAGTCGCAGTTCAACTCCTATCAGAAAGTATCTGTGGATTCCGCCTGTATGTGTTATTTTTATGGTGTTCTCTCCTGCTTTTAACTCTCTCAACTCGAACTCTGCGGTGAACTCACCGCCTTGGGGCTGTCCTGAAAGTAACCGCTTCTCAATGCTTTTCTCGTTCAGAAAGAGTTCTATTTCGCTCGTGAGAGCAGCCATATTCTGAGGAGGAGGCGGTAGAAACTGTTTGAGAGTTAGAAGCCCGCTAAGAGGAGGTTTTGGTAGTTTGAACTGGAGTTCGACAACGGAAGTGGAATCTGTCTTTAAGAAGCGGACTGCATTCGGTCGGGAAGGTGCATCGCCTGGCACAAGAGCGGGAAATCCGCAATCTTTAAGTACGACTCTGAAAGTTCCCTCTATCTTGCCCTTAGAGAAGTCAGCAAAGAAGAGAGGGGTCTGATTTCTCATCGCTTCCAGCATCTTCCGCTTTGCCTCTTCCTCTTCCTGTCTCTTCTTCTCCATCTCTTCAATCTTTCTGTCCACTTCTGCAACAAGCCGTTTAAGGTGCTCTTCGTAAGGTGTATCCTTCAGTTCTGCCTCTGCTTCTTTCAACACCTGCTTCGCCTCATTCAGTTTTTGTTCTAACAATAGCCTTTCTACATTTTCGTTTAAAGAAGAGAACCTTCCCTTCGCTTTTTCTGAGCGTTCAATTTGAGCCAAGAGTTCTTTCGTTTTCTGCCACCAATCACCCGCGAGGCGCAACTTTTCGGGGAACCGTTCGACCGCTTTTCTCGCCGCAGCATAATCTCCCCTCCCCAAATGATGCTCGACTTCTGCTCTTATGCTCTCATACGCTCTGCGACCATCTTCATCCCTTGCCGCTTCTATTCTGCGAATCGCATCAGGAAGCAGATAGTAAGCGTCAGGGAGCACTTTCATCTCTTTAAGGGCTTCAAGTTGAGAGAGTGCAGTTTCGTGGTCACGGTCGGAAGCCCAGCGCCTCATAATCGCATCTATACTGTCTCGCAGTTTCCGCGTATTCTCCTGCAACTCCTTAGAGTCCTCCACAGGAGGAGTGGGCGTAACAGGTCCCGGTGGCAGGGGAGTGGCTATCGGCGGTGTAGGTGGTGGAGTAGGT
>JAOAAR010000295.1 GCA_026418755.1 Planctomycetota bacterium | reverse complement strand
TGTGTAAGGAACGCGGATGTATGGAGACATTCAATATATTCGAGCGCCGTCTTACATCTGAGAGTAGTGAGATTTATGGAGTGAACAAGAAGATTGCGGAAGAATTGGGCATTTCTGTGGACGAAGTAGAGAACCATTACAGGAAGGCGCTACGATGGTACAAATATCTTTTGCGTGAAGAGATTGCTGCATATGTTGAGAAACGGTCCGAGATAGAAGAAGAGATACGAGACCTATGGAATTTTCTCGGTTAAGGAGGTTTTTACTGCAGAGGTTGAAATTTTTTGACGGAGTTTCACTTTTTTTCTCTAAATAGTAATAGAGAAAGGTAAGGTGAGCGTATTGGGTTGCATGTAGGGAGAAGTAGAAAGGGGGTGTGGTATGAGAGGTTTGGTGGTGAGTTTACTGATTGTGGGTGCTGTTATGCTTTTGTATGCACCTTTGCAAGGGCAGGAAAAGCCCAAGGGTAGTCCGCTTTTTCCTCCGAAGGGAGGGCATCACTTGCCGCCTGATATTGTTGAAGAGTTTGACAAGGATGGCGATGGTAAACTTTCGGAGGAGGAATTGAAGGCGGCGTATGAGGAGTTGCATAAGAGGATGCTCGAAGAGTTTGACAAGGATGGTGATGGTAAACTTTCGGAGGAGGAGTTAAGGGCGGCGCATGAGAGGATGTGGGAGAAGTTTATCAAGGAGTTTGATAAAGATGGGGATGGATTGCTTTCTGAAGAAGAGCGTATGACGATGCGTGAGAAGATGAAAGAGAGGATTGAGAAATGGCGGGAGGAGGTTCGGAAGAAGATACTTAAAGAGTTTGACAAGGACGGTGACGGAGAACTTTCTGAAGAAGAGCGCGAGGCGATGCATAAGGAGATGAAGAAACGGTTCGAGAAGCCCCGTGAAGAGATGTTCAAGAAACTTCTTAAAGAGTTTGACAAGAACGGTGATGGTAAACTTTCTGAGGAGGAGCGTGAGGCGATACGGGAAGAGATGCATAAGAAATTGATTGAAAAGTTTGATGCTGACGGTAATGGAGAACTTTCTGAGGAAGAGCGCGAGGCGATGCATGAGAGGATGAAAGGACATAGAGGTCCACCAGGGAAGGGAGAGCATGGAGAGATGCCGCCTAAGGGTCCCGGTCCAAAGGGTCCTGGTGGGATGATGCCACCGGATAAGGATTTTATCAAAAAATTTGACAAGGATGGTGATGGTAAACTTTCTGAGGAGGAGCGTCGGGCTGCGCGAGAAGAGATTCGTAAAAAGATGATTGAAGAGTTTGACGAAGATGGTGATGGTAAACTTTCCGAAGAAGAGTTGAAGAAGGCGCGAGAGAAAATGCCGCTGCCGCCTCCTGAGCCTCCGCCTGGTGGTCCAAAGAAAGGTCCGGGAGGTATGCCGCCTGCACCACCGCCACCAAAAGGAAAGTAAAAAACACGATGTCCTTAAAACCAACCTCCTCTTACAAGGGGAGGTTGGCTTTTTTAGTCTTGGCGGCTTCCAAGCGGGTATGATAGAATGTATTAGATATTAATTTGATATTAGAGCAAATACAGAACAATACCCGACGAGAATGTGAAGCAGGAGCAGATAGAAGGATGATAGACGATTATTTTTCTTCAGATGCTGACAAGAAAAGGCTTGAAAGGGCATTATTTGAAGGTTTGACGCCAGTAGACCTGGAATTTGAGAGCCCTGTGGAACTTTTTATAAGAAACGAGGTGATAGCAAAAAACATAGTCACCAAGGGGCAGATGTTAGAATGTTTTGATATTTGCAGAAGAAGGGGGCTTGGTTCTTCTCTTGTCTTTGTTCTGATAGAGAAAGGTTATCTCAATAAGGAGCAGATAAAGGGGTTACTGGATGCTTATGTTAAGGTGTTACCGGGGGCGTTAAAGGAGAGGTTTCTGGCAGAAATGGGCGATAACGAGAGAGAGCCTGAGAAGGTGTTAAGGAGATGGATAGCGATAGAGAACAAAGAAAGGGGTTATTGGAGAGAAGATGAAAGAGATTCTGCTATTAAGGAGATTGATGAGCGGTTTATAGGGAAGCGCATTGGCTCCTATGAAATTCTTGAGAGGATAGGTAAAGGGGGAATGGGCGCGGTTTACAGGGCAAGACACATTACACTCAACAGGATAGTGGCGATTAAGATAATGTCTCCTGCATTAGTGGGGGAGAAGCACAAGGTAAGGTTTTTGCGTGAGGCTCGTGCTGTTGCCCGTCTTGAACATCCGAATATTGTGGTTGTTCATGATGCAGGCGAAGAGGATAGATTTCCGTACATTGTGATGCAACTTGTAGAAGGTAAAAGTGTACGCGAGATAGTGGAAGAGAAAGGAAGGCTTACAGGCGAAGAATCTTTGCGCATTGTTGAGAGTGCGGCAAGGGCGTTGGATGCAGCACACAAGAATGGTATCGTTCACCGGGATATAAAACCGGACAACATTATGATAACTAAAGAGGGGGAGGTTAAGTTAACGGATTTTGGGCTTGCTCGGAGTATGGAGGAAGATGATATGGCGGTAACAGGAGACGGGGTTGCGGTAGGGACGCCATATTATATGTCACCCGAGCAGTTTGAGGGGGAAAGAGTTGACAAAAGGAGCGATATTTATTCTCTTGGTGCT
>JAOAAR010000294.1 GCA_026418755.1 Planctomycetota bacterium | reverse complement strand
ATACTGAACAATGCGGTCAAGTATACGCTCAACAGACCAAAGGATGTTTTTTTCCGTGTTTTTACCCCGCCGGGAAAGGTGGTATTCGAAGTAGAGGACAGGGGAATAGGGATACCTCGATGGGCTCAGAAGAAAGTGTTTGAACGGTTTTTCCGTTTGGAGAATGGGGAAAGGAAAGTGGGTGGTGCAGGAATCGGGCTTTCGATTGCGAAACTGGTGGTGGAGGCTCACAAGGGGAAGATAGAACTTCAAAGTGAGGAAGGGAAAGGGAGCATTTTCAGAGTAGTCTTACCAGTTCGGCAATAGAGGTTGAATTTTCTACTTTAAGGAGTTATACTTTTTAAGAGTTTGAGGGGTTAGTGATGAAAGATGACGCTGGATGTTTTTTCAAGGTTGCCAGCGCAGGGGAGACTGTGTATATAAAGGTTCATGGTTATGCGTTGGCAGTTTGTTGTCCAACCTTCAGGGCATTTGTGGAAAAGATGACGGAGGAGGGAAGACGCACATTTATTGTGGACTTAGGTGCGTGCAAGATGATGGATTCATCATTTATGGGGACTCTTTTAGGCATAATGGAATGTGAGGAGGGCATACAGAGAAAACTTATAATTATAAATGCGGACGAGCGGAATTATAATCTTCTTCAAGGGGTTGGATTGACGCGGGTTTTGACTATATTGAAGACTGATGTGGGGGTGCCGAAAAACTTGGTGTTGCATAAACTGAGAGTGAAACGAGTTTCTAAAGACAAACTGAGAGAGGCGGTAGAAGAGGCACATAGGAGGCTGGTGGAGGTAGACGAAAGCAACAGAAAACGGTTCGAGCCTTTGCGTAAGGCGCTTTTGAAGGAGATTGCAGAGGAGCAATGAGATGACTTTTTTAACAAAGGTTGATAGGTTTTTTGAGATTAGTGCAAGAAACTCTAATTTTGCTCGCGAAATAGTAGGCGGTGTGGTCACTTTTATGACGATGTGCTATATCGTGTTTGTGCAGCCTGTGATTCTTGAGAAAGCAGGAATGGATGCGAGGGCGGTTTTCGTCGCCACTTGCGTGTCGAGTGCGTTCGCTACCCTTCTGATGGGGCTGTACGCAAAGTATCCAATTGCACTTGCCCCTGCGATGGGTCACAATGCGTTCTTCACTTTCGTTGTATGTGGCACTATGAGGATGAGTTGGCAGCAAGCACTCCTTGCAAATTTTATTGCTGGCTCAATTTTTGTTCTTTTGTCGTTTGCAGGGTTCCGTCGTGCGGTTATGGAATCTGTTCCCGAATCACTTAAACATGCAATTGCTGTAGGCATCGGTCTGTTTATAGCTCTTATCGGCTTCCAATTTGGAGGAATCGTAGTCCCTTCTCCTGCAACAGGTGTTTCTCTTGGAGAGGTGACGAAGCCAGCGGTTCTGGTTACGGTTTTTGGGCTTGCGGTGATGATTGTTCTTTCGGTGAAGCGAGTCCCAGGGGCGCTTCTGGTAGGAATCGTTGCGGCGACGGTTCTGGCGGCACTTTTGGATCTGATTAAGTATGAAGGGGTGGTAGAGATGCCTCCTTCGATTGCACCTACCTTCGCTAAGCTCTTTACTGTTGAAAAGTTTGACATATTCAGTTGGAGCGTGCTTTCCGTTGTGTTCATCTTTCTATTTCTTGACCTCTTTGACACGGTGGGGACGCTTATAGGGGTCGGAGAGCAAGGGGGGTTCATAAAGGATGGACGGATGCCGCGTGCGGAGCGAGCGCTCTTTTCAGACGCCTGTGGCACCGTCTTCGGCACGATAATGGGGACATCTACGATTACAAGTTATATAGAGAGTGCTTCAGGAGTTATGGCAGGGGCAAGGACAGGACTTGCTTCAATAGTCACTGCGGTGCTTTTTATTGCTGCTCTCTTCTTCTCTCCTCTCGTCCGGCTTGTAGGAGCGGATGTGGGAGGGTTGCATCCTATGGTAGCAGGTGCCCTCATAATGGTTGGCGTTATGATGTGCAAATCAATAGGAAAAATAAATTGGGAAGAGTTTGCAGAAGCAATTCCCGCTTTTCTCACGATGGTCGTCATACCCTTTACATACAGCATCACAGACGGTATTGCGGCAGGCTTTATTTCATACACAGCCATTAGGTTTGTGACAAGGAGGCTAAACAGAAAAGATGCGGTAGTTGCTGTGCTTGCGGTGTTGTTCGTTTTATACTACATGAAGGTGAGGTATGTAGGGGCAGGAGCGTAGATGGAGAACATTCTGACATATGATTACATTCTTGCCAATTCCGTTACGATGCCGGAGACGGTTTTTCCGTTAGGGGCGGATTATGAGGCTTTAAGCGAAGAATTAAAAGAGGTTGATAGGAAACGAAGACTGAACATAGCAAATCTTCTGGCTCCCACACCGGTGGTATGGACTCACCTGAACGAGTTTTCTATAGGCAAGTATATGGTCACAAACAGAGAGTATCTGGTGTTTGTTCAAAGTGGGGCGAGGAAGTTAGAGCCTATAAACTATGATTCTCCCGAACTGTGGCAGCATGTATGGAGTGTTCTATATAAGGTAGAACAGGCGGTTCTGCCGTATAAGACCGTTTCGGAAAGGGTGCTCGAGGATGTCCAGAACTATACGGCGTGCAAGAATTTTGTAGATGCATATATAGAATCGCTTAAATA
>JAOAAR010000030.1:5255-11000 GCA_026418755.1 Planctomycetota bacterium | reverse complement strand
CCCCTTGACTTCCACCCAGAACTAGTAACACTACCTTCTTCTCACTTATGCCTAGAACGGTGCGCGCCTCTCTCGCAGTCAGATTCTTGCTGAACCCCGAACGGAGAGGAACACCTGTGATGCTTAAATTCGTTTCGCTTAAGTTTCTTCTTAATGTATGCCAACCGCCAAACACCTTTCGACAGAATCTTCCGAAAAATCGCGTAAACTTGCCAGGATAAGCATTCGGCTCAATCAGATAGATAGGTCTTGTTGTTGCTAAGGCACAGAGTATAGGAAGCAAAGAGACATAGGAGCCACTCGTTACTACTCCTCTGCTCGATGTGACCAGACGGAGAATCGGCAGGTTGAACGCGAAAAGAGTCTTGAATGCTAATTTCAATCCTGAATAAACCCCTTCTACGCCTTTTTTGAGAGGAAGATGAACAACAGGATAAGGAATGGAAGAAACGATTGTTTTGTCAATTGAACGCCCACCAACAATGAACAGAACTTCTACTTCTGGCTGAAAACTTTTCACCTTATCAGCGACTGCGAGCAAAGGCATTATGTGTCCACCTGTTCCCCCTGCGCTGAAGAGAAGCCTCATTCTTCGCAACTGGTTCTCCTTTCATCACTGATTTTTGCTATGGAAACAAGAAGCGCTACCCAGATGAAATTGACCAGAAGGGAACTGCCACCAAAGGAGACGAAAGGAAGAGAAATTCCCTTTGTGGGAACGGATGCGCTCACAACGGCTATGTTCATTAACGCCTGAGCGGTCGGTACAAATGATGCGGCGAAAGCAAGAACCTGAAGAGGTGCATCTTGAACTTTTATGGAGATTTGAAGACTGCAAATGAAATAGACAACGAAGAGCAGAAGCACAGAAGCAGCCCCGCAGAAACCCATTTCCTCACCGATGATTGCAAAAATGAAGTCAGTATCACGGTCAGGAAGAAACATCAGTTTCTGCCTGCTTGCGCCAAGACCACGCCCTACAACACCTCCCGAACCAAGCGCAATGAGAGACTGCCGCGGCTGATATCCTCTGCCAAGGTAATCGCTCTCCTCCGACAGAAATTCAGAGACTCGGGAGCGAACATGCTCAAGTTTCAGAACCGCTATCGGCACTGTGAGAAGACTCAAAAAAAGTAGCGTCAACAGAATGTGCCTTAAAGGGATTCCTGCGACAAAAAAGAAGACCATACTGATGAATAATAGAAACATTGCGCTGCCGAAATCCGGCTCTATGAGAACCAAAAATGTCAACACTGTGACAGGCAACACCGCTTTGAGAAGGAACTGTTTGAAAGAGATAGAACCTCTATTTTTTTCTGTGGCAAGTTTCGCTGCAAGCAAGGCGACGACAAGTTTTGCGAGTTCGGATGGCTGAAAATGAAAAGAGCCGAAGGAAAGCCACCTGGCAGCCCCCCTGATGCAACCTCCTAATGGCGGAATGAAAACAAAAATCAACGCTATTGCACAAACAATAAAGATGAGTTTATGAAAGGTAAGCAGTTTTTCCGCTCCCACAAGGTACACCAAAAAGGCAACGGATAGAGAAACAGAAATGAAGAGGAGATGTCTCACAAATTTTGCTGCGAAAGAGATTTCCCCAAAGAGGGGGTTCAAGGAGAACATCATAACAATGCTTATTCCGACCAGTGTGGCGACTACTATTAGGAGAGTTTCTGAAGGCGAATTAAGGCGTAATAGGAGTGGGACGGTGGCAGACGGGCGGCGCCCGAAACTCTCATATGCACCGCCCGCCGTGTCAGCCGCACCTTTAATCATACACCCCTCGCTTTTATCTCATCTTCAATGTTGATAGTGCAAATAGAGCAAGAAATGCTCCCACAATCCACAGCCTGATTGTTACGCGGTTCTCATGCTCGCCTCCAAATTCAAGATGATGATGAAACGGCGCAATTCGGAATACCCTCTTTCCTATGAGTTGAAAAGAAACTACTTGTAAGATGACACTGAAGGTCTCAAACACAAATATACCTCCAGCAAGAAATAACAATACTTCTTGCCGAATGGAAATGGCGATCGTTCCCAGCACAGCCCCAAGCGAAAGGGAACCCGTGTCTCCCATAAAAACTGATGCCGGATAACAGTTGAACCAAAGGAATCCTAAGATTGCACCTGTTAAGGCAGCACAGACGACAGAAAGTTCACCTGCACCCGGCACATACGGAATGTCAAGATAAGATGAGAAATCGCTCCGTCCAACTACATACGAAAGAACAGCGAAAGTGGCGCAGACAAAAACAGAACAGCCCGCTGCAAGCCCATCGAGCCCATCAGTCAGATTCACAGCGTTTGAAGAGCCAACTATCACAAGTACTCCAAGGAGGAGAAATAAGGCACCAAGCGGAATGTAGACGCCTTTGAAGAATGGAAAAAAAAGAGAAGTTCCCTGCGGCTCATTTTTATCTTCAACAACAAACCCCTCCTCTCTGCTAATGGAGAGATCTTTCTCCGAGATGCTTCTGCTCTGCGTAAAGTTAACCTCCACGCTTTCAGGTTTTGAAAGATGTTGTTGAAGGACAAGAACAACAAATAGTGCAACTACGATTTGCAGAAACAGTTTCATCTTCCCGCTTATTCCTTTCTTCGATGTGCGCAACTTTACATAATCATCCAGAAACCCTATGGCGCTGAACAGAATAAGAACTACCAGCGCCAATATCACGAAGAGAACATCAATCCGCGCAAACAGAAGACTTGAGACAAGAGTGGCAAAAATCACAATCACACCGCCCATCGTCGGTGTATCTTTCTTTGAACTGTGTCTCCTGTTCAACTCAGGAGAATCGCTTTTAGTAGTGTCCTCTTTAATCTTCCCCGCTCTAAGGTAAGAAATGATTCGAGGAGCAAGGATGATTGTGAGTAGGAATGCGGACATTGCAGCGACCGCAGCGCGGAACGAAATGTACTTGAGAATGTTCAATATCGCCCATATGCCGCCTAATTCCTTCAGTTCCCATAAATAGTATAACATACGCCTTTCTATGCCACCCCATCCTCTCTCCTTCTATTCTTTCGACAAGAAAAGGATGTGATGAGTGTATCAAGTTGTATTTTTCTGCTACCTTTTGCTAAAACCACATCCCCCTCGCTTACAAAGCCATTTAGAAACTGTGCCGCCTCCTCTGCGTTGTCAAACTTATAAACCTTTTTGAATCCGTATCTTGACGCCACATCCGCCGCAATCCTCGACATCCTCCCCACGCTCACCATCACATCAATATTTGATTCTCCCACTTGCCTGCCTACCTCTTCGTGTAGCCTTTCGCTATACTCACCTAATTCAAGCATATCTCCGAAGACGAAAATCCTCCGTTTCTGCTCGGAAAGCCCGCTTAAATGCTTGACCGCAGCGCAAACGGAAATGAAGTTCGCATTATATGCATCGTTTATCAATCTCACTCCATCTACAAACCTCTCCTCCATCCGCATCTTCGCAGGAGAAAACTCGCTCAAACTCTTCAGAGAAGATTCTCTTGAGATACCGAAGACATCCGCTACGGCAACAGCACAAAGCCCGTTCGAGACCAGATGAACCGCCCCTGTGTTCAGCCTTCCTTCAAGTTGCCCTACCTTGAATCTAACAGAACCGCCTTCTCTATGCACATCCTCCGCAAACACTGTAGCATCAGAACTCTTAGCCGAAACCACTATCTTTCTCACACCTTCTGGCACTTCTACTCTCTTCACATCGAGCCCGTCTCCGTTAAGCACCGTTACGCCTCCCTTTTTCGTCTTCTTGACGATGGTTGTCTTCTCCCTGAATACCCCTTCTAATGAACCAAGCCCTTCAAGATGTGCCTCACCCACCGCCACAAGAACAGAAACATCCGGCTGCGCTACATCACACAACAAGCCGATTTCCCCAGGCGCACTCGTACCGAACTCCAATACCAGCACTTCAGTATCAAGAGGTGCAGAAAGAATTGTGAGCGATACCCCAATCAGATTGTTATAACTCTCGACAGCCTTTACTGTCTTGTATCTTTTCGTCAGAATCGTATGAACCATCTCTTTCGTGGTCGTCTTTCCACAGGAACCGGTGATTGCCACTACGCGCACCTTTTTCAGTTTTTTAAGATACCCTTGAGCACACCGTTTCAACGCATTCCTCGTGTCATTAACTATTATCAGCGGTTTCCCATTCACTAAGTGAATCTCGCTACTCTGGTTCTCCTCTCCCTCTATCACTTTTGCATTAACTACAGCCCCTCTTGCTCCATTCTTGAACGCCTCTCTGTAGAATTTGCCACCGTCAACCTTTTCCCCTAAAAGCCCGAAAAACAAAAGTCCATCGCAATTGATGCGACTATCCGTTGCTACTCCATTGAAAAGAATTTTGTTTGAACCCTGCAGCACCGCAAGCGACAACCATTCACATACATCTTTTAAACTGAAACGAACTTCATGCAACATCTCCTAACACCTCCCTTGCTACTTTTCTATCGTCAAAAGGCAAAATCTTGTCTTTCACAATCTGATAGTTCTCGTGCCCTTTGCCCGCAATCAGCACCACATCCCCTTTGCGTGCCATTCTGATTGCGGTTTCAATCGCCTCTCTTCTGTCTGGTATGATTTTATGCCTTTTCGGTTCGGTAAATCCTTTCACTATCTCCTCAATAATTGCTAACGGCTCTTCTGTCCGTGGGTTGTCAGAAGTGACAACAACCATATCCGACAAACGCTCAGCCACCTCTGCCATCTTGGGGCGCTTCGTCCTATCGCGGTCCCCGCCGCAGCCAAAGACAACAACCAACCTCCCTTCACAGACAGGACGGAGCGCTTTGAGTGCAGCCGCAAGAGCCCCTTCCGTATGCGCATAATCTACCAATACCTTAAACGGTGCATCCTTCTTACTCAACAATTCAAGCCGACCTGGCACCCCCTTGAAACTCTTAATCGCTGACCCTATCTCCTCAAGAGAAAGCCCAAACTCAAAGTATCCCACAGAGACCGCTGCCAAAGCGTTCTCACAATTGTGCACCCCCACAAGCGGCAGTCTGCATTCTACTGTATCCTCTTCTATCTCAATCCAGAGATTCATCCCATCAAACCCTTTCATCTCAATATCTGCTTTCACATCCACATCATCGTTTTTAAGAGAATACTTCACCACACCTGCCGCACAACATCCAGCAAACTCCTCCCAGTGTGGACTGTCTCTGTTCACAACCCCTATTCCAGATGGCTTAAGCGACTTGAAGAGCAATTTCTTCGCCTCTACATAGTCTCTGTGTGTTTTGTGGTAATCCAGATGGTCAGACGCTATGTTTGTCAGGACGCCTACCTGAAAAGAGATTCCTGCTGTCCTGCCCTGCGCAAGTGAATGGGAAGAGACTTCCATAACCACCGCCTCCCTCCCCGCAGATACAGACTTGCTGAGGAGTTTATGCAGGGTTAAAACCCCGGGAGTCGTGTTCGACGACGGAAAAATCTCTCCTCCCACATCGTAAAAAATAGTTCCTATTAAGTCTGTCAGTATTCCACACTTGTTCAGGATATGCTGAATCAGAAACGCTGTCGTAGTTTTCCCGTTTGTTCCTGTCACCCCAAGGCAGGCGATCTTCTCTGACGGTCTGGCAAACCATTCCGAGCAGATTTTCACGAGTGATTTGCGGCTGTCGTCCACCAGAACAAATGTCGCCTTATCTCGAATACTTCCCCTCGGTAACCGCTCACAGACAACTGCTGCCGCTCCCCTTTTCACCGCCTCAGCGATGTAGTCATGCC
>JAOAAR010000030.1:0-5245 GCA_026418755.1 Planctomycetota bacterium | reverse complement strand
GTCTCTCCCTTCACCGCCACAAAAAGGTCACCTTTCTCAACCTCTCTTGAATCGTCCTTGATTCCGGAAACGGAGAGGCTCTTGTCGCCCACTAATCGGCACTTAACCCCTTTAAAGAGTTCATTCAAACTTCTCCTTTTTCTCCCCATTTTTACTCCCCTCCTTATCTTTAATAAGTTGTGGAACTCCCAAATACATCAAAGACTGCTCGATGATGTTTTTCGCCGCCGGTGCCGCCACTACTCCTCCAAAATAAGAGTGCCCTTTCGGGGTGTCCACTACTACTCCTACTACGATTTTCGGCGCATCAACAGGCGCAAAACCAAAAAACGACGCTACATACTCTTCTTCTGAATATCTGCCTGTCTTTTTATCCAGTTGTTGCGCAGTTCCTGTCTTACCCCCAATTGCGTAATACTTACTCTTGGCTCCTTTTCCTGTCCCATCTTCTACTACTAATGCAAGCACCTGCCGCATAGTCCGTGATGTCTCCTCGTCCAATACCTCTTCCTCTCTTCCCTCAATAGTGTAGACTGTCTCTCCGGATGGACTCTCCACCCTGCTCACAAAATGGGGTCGGACAAGCCTTCCGCCATTTGCAATGCAACAAAAAGCACGCATCATCTGCATCACCGTCACACCAATCTCTTGCCCTATCGCAAGAGAGACTTGAGAATACTTTGACCATTCTTTCAAAGGACGAAAGATTCCTTTCTCTTCTCCTTTGAGGTCAACCCCTGTCGGTGAGCCGAAGCCGAACTTTTTAATCATCTCGAACTGTTCAGCAGGAGTAAGCCTCAATGCAAACTGCGCCGTTCCAATATTGGATGATTTCGCTATCACTTGCTCAAAACTCATAACCCCGTGCGGAGTATGGTCACGCACAGGGCGCCTGCCGAAAAAGAAAAGCCCATTATGGCAGTCAATCTCTTCATCCACTCTCACCTTTTTGTTAAGAAGAAGCGCTGACGCCGTCACCACCTTAAATGTCGAGCCCGGCTCATATACAAAACCTGTAGCATAGTTCATCATCTCTTCTTGAGTTATATGTTCGATGTTATTTGGGTTAAAACAAGGACGCGTTGCCATCGCAAGCACCGCACCACTACGCGGTTCAATCACTACGATGACCACATTCCGCGGCTTCCATTTCTCAACTAACCTGTCCGCTTCCTCTTCTACTATGCTCTGTATTACACTATCTATTGTCAGATGAACAGTCGCCCCATCCTTCGGCTCAGAGTAGGAATGATGAGGTAGCATTATCTTTCGACCCAGCCCATCCCGCTCAAAGCAATAGTGTCCATCTACTCCTCTCAAATACTGCTCATAGAATAACTCGATTCCAGAAAGCCCTCCTCCATCTACATCGCAAAACCCTACGAATTGGGCGCCAACTCTTCCTAACGGATAGACCCGCCGATACTCTTTTATCAAAAAAACCCCTTGAAGCCCTAACTCCTCGACTACATACGCCTCTCGCAGAGTTACTTGTCTCTTCACCCATATAAACCGCTTCCCCTCTTTTATCCTTCGATACACATCAAGCGCTTTCTCTTGGCTCAACGAAAGGATGTTCTTCAAAAAATATACGACCTGCTCAGGCTCCGCCACGAAAGCGGAATCAATAAAAACAGAATAGGTCTCAACCGAGCAAGCGAAACTTTTTCCATCGGCAGAAACTATATCCCCCCGACGGGCAGCAATAGTGTCATAGCCCTGATGCTGTCTCCTCGCCATACCAGCGTAAAGGTCGAATGATAAGACCTGAATCTCAAAAAGCCGAAAGAACAAGAGAACTGAAAGAACAGAGACACCAATAGCAACAACCTTAATCCGAGCCATCTTTTGCCTCCGGAAACGGCACGGCGGGAACAAGAGGTATTTGAAGAGTTTTTACTTTCGAGCGTAGAATCGCTGCAGAAATAAGCCTCTGATACAGTAAGTTCCACCTCCGCACTTTCTCACCTAACTCCTGAATATCTTGCTCCAATCGCGCTATGGTGTATCCTGCACGAGTCAGGTCCCCTTCCTTCTTCACCAAAAGAATCATCAAAAAGACGGTGAACAAAAGAACAACAAAATACCGCCAGACCATCACCCTCACTCTCTTGCCTCCGCTGCCCGTAATCGCGCACTCCTTGAATTCGGATTGAGACAAACCTCTTCTTTACTCGGACGAACCACCTTCTTCGTTAAAATCCTTAACAAACCTTCTTTCTCGTACCTCTTCAAACTCTGTTTCACCAACCTGTCCTCGAGAGAGTGAAAAGAGAGAGAGACAAATCGCCCTTTTCTTGTAAGAACCTCCGGTAAAGTCTCAAGAAACCTTTCTAAGTGTTCCAACTCATTGTTCACAAAAATCCGTAATGCTTGAAAAACACGGGTTGCAGGATGAATCCTCTCTCTCCTTCCAACCCTTTGTTCTATCAGACTCGCTAAATCCCGACCACTCGCTATCCGCCTCTTCCTCCTCTCCGCAACAAGCAATGCAGCGATATAAGATGCCCTCCGCTCCTCACCATATTTCCAAAAAACACGAGCCATCTCCTCTTTCGATGCCTTATGGATAAACTCCTCTGCACTTATTCCTTCTCGCCTGTCGTAACGCATATCGAGCGAAAAAGAATCAAAAGAGAAACCTCTTTCTACTTCCTTCAAATGATAACTGCTCATCCCCAAATCCAAAAAAATAGCGTCTGCCTTCCCTAAATGGAGAGATTTGAGTACATCAGCGAGATTTCTATAATTCTCGTTCACAAACACCACTCTTTTTTCTCCAGAAAGACGCTTCTTCGCTACTTCCAATATCTCCGGGTCTCTATCCATAGCCAGAACAATGCTATGAACAGGAGAGTTTTTAAGAATTTCCTCGGTATGTCCCCCCTCCCCACAAGTGCCATCTACTACTAGCCTGGAATCCTTCAGATTCAAATAAAAAAGAACTTCATCCACCATTACGGGCTGATGAACAGCACCTTTCCTCAGATCACTTCCGATTCCTTCTGTCCACATCTTTGAGCATTCTAAAGAGGAAAGGACTCAACTTGACAGCCGTGCTCGGATAATCAGGCGACATCTGACGAAGCCTCTCCACCCGTGAAAGCGATTCGTTGAGACGGGTGACTAGACGCGAGATGAGACATTCCTCACTCTCTCCTTCAGGCTTCATCCCGTAAAGCAAATTTCTCAACTCAGTGTAAAGGTCTTTCTTTTCATTTGCCATAAAAACCCCTCCTAAACAAAACCTTTAAGAATCACTCTTCTTCTTAACCCTCTCCCTAACTTTCTCATAACTTTTACTCTTTTCTTCTTCTTTCTTGTCTTTGCTCTCAATTCTCTCTTCCCATCTCTTGCGCGACCAGATCCCTATCCATCTCTGCATACCAGCAATGACAACATCACAATCCCGCTGCATACCAACCGCCTTCAGAAGGTTCTCCGGTATAACTACCCTGCCCTGAGCATCGCAAACAAGCCTCCACATGCGCGAGAAGAACCAAACAATGTTCTCTGCCTCCTCTACATCGGGAACTGGGTCGTTCGTCGTGAACATATCTGCCAATCTCTGCCACTCTTCTTCCAACATCAGCGCTATATAATCCCCTGACTGAGGAACCGCGTAAAGAACCAATCCTTCCGTCTTTCCCGCTACTTCTCTGAAATAGGAAGGAATCATCATCCGCCCTTTCGCGTCTATTTTCGTCTCGAAGTTTCCGCAAAAAAACTTTACCATTTTTCACCACTTTATGGTAATTTACACAACAGGCCTCCATTTTATTGCTAAAAACCTCTCTGTCAACTCCTCCCTCCATCTCGTCAACAAAAAAATTTTTTTCTCTCATCAACGCATCTTCCCCCTGTTCCTTTTCACTTCATCGAGAGAATGCCCCTCTCTATTCTGCCTCCACATCATCTTGTGTATCCTCATCCTGCAATATTCTTTCGACAAAATTTTCACTAAAATTCCGCTTAACATCTCCTCAAACAATATTTTTTCTCAATACTGCTTCCAATCTCTTGTAATACAAGCAAAACAACGATTCCTTCATCAACTTTTTTCAACAAATCAAGGGTTGTAATCGAGCATTTCCTTCTGTCTCTGTATTTTCAAGATTTTTAACAGGAAGCAGAAAAAAAGTGTGAATAGTCTTCTATAAAATATTGTGTGTGTTGTAGAATTCCGAAAAATCCTTGTATCCCAGCAACTCCGCTATTTCAGATTTCCGAACCGTTGTCGTATGAACTCGAGCGCGTCTTCACGATTTCTAATCTCTCTTCTACTCTGCGCCTCTCTTACCGCCTCCAGAATCTTCTTGAAAACAGGTCCTGGAGAATACCCCGCAGAAATCAAATCATCACCGCTCACTAACAGCGGCTCCGTGACCCTACTCGCCTTATACTCGTCAAACTTCTCTTTCACAAACCAATAATCCCCCAGGTCGCCGTATGATGCTAAGATGTCGGCATACCATACTCTTAAAAGCCCTTCAAACAATGGATGCATGAGAAGATTTCTAAGCCTACCAGGACGCATCTCTCGGGCATCCAGAAGCCGCATATGCTCCTTGGCGACAAAAAGAGAAAGTTCTCTCGTCCTCTCATCCAGACAGAACCGCTCAGAAATCCGCCTTATGAGAGGAAGTGCCGCAACATTATGCCCATCAAACCTAATCCTCTCTTCCACCCTGTATGTTAAGGGTTTTCCTACATCGTGTAGTAGCGCAGCCATCGCAATGTCAAACCTCCTCTCTTCCAGAAAAAACAGTGTCAACGCTGTATGCTCAAACACATCTCCTTCAGGATGAAACTCAGGAGGCTGACTCACACCTACCATCGCTTTCACTTCAGGCAAAATATAGTCCAATATGTTGGTTTCGAGCAAAAGATAAAGCCCCTCATAACAGAACCTGTGAGTTAGAATCTTCTCCAGAAGTCTTAACATCTCCGAACGGAACGGCAAAATCTCTTCATTAGTGAGAAGATTTGAAGGAGAGAGTGCATAGACCTCGCTTTTTGAATCCAGATGCAGGACTACTTTCTCCATCGCTTCAACCACTGCTTTTGCCTTCATATCTCTCCTTTCTCTGTCTCTGTTTGTATTTGTAACTGATTCCCTTTTCCAACATGGTCAAGCAACAGAAGACTTATACCCAGCATAACCGTCGAAAGAGCAAAACTCCCGAGCGCAATCATAAAAGTCGCCGCTTTTTTCCCTATCACTTCACGCCCTGTGAAGACCATT
>JAOAAR010000293.1 GCA_026418755.1 Planctomycetota bacterium | reverse complement strand
GGTCAGCACAGAGCCAGCACGGGTCACTCTCCGTCAAATTGTTGCATCTGGAACAGACAACAATCTTGGAAAGCATCTCTTCTATGGCAGATGAGATTCTCTTTCCTGCCTCCCTGTCCTCATAGACTATAAAAAAAGCGTATCTCTCCGCAGTCTTCTGCCCCACACCAGGCAAAGACGCCAATTCGCTGATGAGCCTTTTAAGCGTTTCAGGATATTCAGCCACCTTCGTCCTTCTCCCAGTAAGCGAATACTATTATAGCAGAAGGATTATCTCTATCGAACAAAACCAATGAAAACTTAGAACCCCTGCCCTTGACTTAAGTCACTTTTGTTGTCAATGCGTTCTTTAAGTATGCGCACGACGGTGAGACCCGCATTCTCGTTCACATACCCAGCCAGAAAGGGATTCTTCCTGTACAACCGCTCACATAGGAGAGCGAGAATTATACTCAACATAAGGTGCGAAAGACTGAAACTAAAGGGAATTATGTACCAGGTAGTTGGAGTTGGTAGCGCTGTCGTTGTGCTTCAATCTGTTTGAGGACGGCTTCACTGACAGGTGTGGGGTAGTCGCCGTTGAAGCAGGCGGTACAGAAGCCGATGGTTGGGCGCAGCGATTTGATGGCAGCAACGAGGTCATCCAGTTTTTGATAAATCAGAGCATCTGCGCCGATGATTCTTCTTATCTCTTCTTCTGTCTTCTGGCGTGCGATGAACTCGCTTCTGGTCTGCATATCTATTCCATAGACACAAGGGTGACGCAGAGGCGGTGCGGTCACGGCGAAAAAGACTTCCTTTGCTCCTGCTGAGCGAGTCAGTTCAACAATCGCCCGCGATGTGTTACCACGGACTATACTGTCGTCAACCAAAAGGACTTTTTTCCCTTCTATCTCTCTTCGGATTGGGTTCAGTTTCATCCTGACCGATTCGCGCCGCTTTGCCTCCGATGGCATAATGAATGTACGCCCGATGTAGCGGTTCTTTATTAACCCTTCGCGGTGAGGGACTCCAAGAGATGAAGAAAGCGACACAGCAGCCGCTCGAGCAGTGTCAGGCACAGGTATTACTACATCAGGGCGTAGTTTGAATCTTTTCACCTGTTCAGCCAGGTATTCGCCTAATCGCAACCGTGCTTCATAGACGCTTATGCCATCCATCACAGAATCGGGTCTTGCAAAGTAGATGAACTCAAAAATGCAAAGCCTATGCGGCTTCTCTATTAGTCTTTTACGAAATATGTTGAGATTCCTGTCTACGAAAACCACCTCTCCAGGAGCCACATCTCCTATCTTCTCGCAGCCAAGTATATCGAGAGCGACGGTTTCAGAGGCGGCAATATATGTACCGTCCGAGCGCTTCCCAAGGGATGCGGGTTTTATGCCTAGAGGGTCTCTAAAGACACAAAGCCCCTCGCCTGCGATTATGGCAACCGCTGAATAGGAGCCATTTACCCGCTTGAATAGACTCTGTACCGCTTCGCATAAAGAATCGAAAGAGAAGCATTCTTTTGAGTTTCTGTCTATCTCTTCTGACAGGATAGCAAGGAGCAACTCTGCATCGCATTCAGAGTTCAGAACGCGACGGCGGAGCGAGAGTTCCGTCTTCAACTCCTCGTAATTGACTATATTGCCATTGTGTGCTAACGCCAAGCCGAATGGTGTCGTGGTGAAGAACGGTTGTGCATCCTCGATTCCACCTCCTCCAATAGTAGGGTAACGGGTATGGGCAATTCCTACAGAACCTGGCAAGTGTTCATAGCCGTCACTAAAAAGAGAGACCGCAAGTCCAGGCGACTTTTTGACATGGAATCTTCCATCGTAGGTGATTACTCCTGCCGCATCCTGTCCGCGGTGTTGGATAGCCATAAGTGCGTAAGATAGTAACGGTGCCACTTCCGTCGCAGAAATGATTCCTACAAAACCGCACATCATTCTACCTCTTTATAGTTCATCTTTAATTATACGAAACACTCTCTTCAAAGAAAACGAAAAGAATCCATTGTAGAGACAAGTTGCTCTCTTATTTGAAAGAGATGAAAAGTAAAGTTGTTAATTCTTGAAATGAAGGAGGAAAAGGAGTATCCTTTTGGTGGTTGTAGTTGGAGACAAGTTTATGGCGATCGTTAAATTAAAGACTCCCTTAGTGGAGCGGGATGTGACAAGTCTTAAGATGGGGGACAAAGTGTTGATAAGCGGGGAGATTTATGCGGCGAGGGATGCTGCCCACAAGCGGTTACTGGAGATGGTTGAAAGAGGAGAGAAGTTGCCGTTTGAGCCGAAGGGGAGTGTCATTTATTATGTAGGACCTGCACCTGCGAAACCTGGGAAACCTATCGGACCGTGTGGACCGACTACATCCTACCGGATGGACCCCTACACAGAGGGGATGCTCAAACTGGGAGTGAAGATGCTTATAGGTAAGGGAGAACGGAGCAAGGAGGTGCGTGACGCACTTGTCAAATACAAGGCGGTCTATGCGGCGGCTACTGGTGGTGCCGCTACCCTCCTTGCAGAGAAGGTCAAAGCATCTGAAACGGTGGCTTTCAAAGAGTTGGGTCCTGAGGCTCTTGTGCGTCTCACAGTTGAGGAGTTTCCTGTAACCGTGGTGAATGATGTTAAAGGGGGTGACCTTTACGAGGAAGGGCGAGA
>JAOAAR010000292.1 GCA_026418755.1 Planctomycetota bacterium | reverse complement strand
CGCCTTGTATAGGGTGTGTTGAACCCGAGTTTCCTGAGAGGAATTCGCCGCTTTATGAAAAGATGTTTGAAAAACGGTTTGGGGAATTCTCTGTCAGAACAAAATGAGAGAATCAGGAGGAGAGGAAGGAGAGGACAAAATGGCAAAATTAGTGATTGACCCTGTAACGAGAATTGAAGGGCATTTGCGCGTAGAAGTGGTAGTTGAACAAGGGAAAGTGAAAGAGGCGCGTTCAAGCGGGACGATGTTCCGAGGGTTTGAAATCTTCTTGAAAGGGCGTGACCCACGCGATGCACAACAGATTGCACAACGCACTTGCGGCGTATGCCCTATGGACCACGGTATAGCAGCGACACATTGCCTTGATTCTGCTTTTGGGGTCTCCAACAAGATACCGAAAAACGGACGACTTCTACGGAATCTCATATTAGGCGCCAACTATATCCAGTCGCACATACTCCATTTTTATCATTTGGTTGCGCTCGATTTTGTTGATGTAACAGCAGTGGCTGACTATGACGGAGCAGATGTATCTCTTCAAACAGTCCGGAATTTTATCGGAAGCGGAGCGCTTCAACCGTTTGTCCCTCGCTATGAGGGAGATTATCGCTTGAATGCGGAGCAGAACCGTGCCGTAGTGACCAGTTATGTCGAAGCGCTTCGGGTGAGAAGAATCGCCCACGAGATGGTTGCATTGTTTGCAGGAAAAATGCCACATAGTTGCATTGTACCGGGTGGCGTTGCTGTGCGCCCGACTGAAGACAAAATTGCTGCTTTTCTGTGGCGACTGAACGAATGCCGCAAATTCATTGATAACTACTATCTCCCCGATGTTGTGATGCTTGCGGAGGCATATCCCGACTATCAGTTAGTCGGACGAGGTTGCGGCAACTATCTCGCATACGGAGTTTTCGAAACAACCGACGGAGAAACCGACCTTGTGAAGCGCCCGAAACTGCTCAACGCAGGAACGACTACCCGCAAGTTAAACCTCGCCCCACTGGATATGAGCAAAATCACGGAGGATGTTCACAGTAGTTGGCTGGATGGAGAGGCACGCCATCCATCTGAAGGGATGACTGTTCCGAATCCGAAGAAGGAGAATGCCTATTCGTGGCTGAAGAGCCCGCGTTATAACGGGCAGCCTCACGAGGTGGGACCTCTGGCACGGTTTATGGTCTCTTATGCGGCAGGGAATGAGAAAGTGCGCTCAATCCTCGAGCCGTATGTTGAAGAGTTGGGAATAGACTTACACGATTTGCCATCAGTGATTGGGCGACATCTGGCGAGGGCTCTTGAAGCGAAACTGATAGCGGACACCCTTGAAGAATGGCTGCTCCAGTTGGAGGTTGACCAGCCTGCGGCGATTCCAGTGAGCGTTCCTGACTCTGCTGAAGGGTTTGGAATCACAGAGGCGTCAAGAGGCGCACTCGGTCACTGGCTCACAATCAGAAACAAGAAAATAGAGAATTATCAGTTGGTTGTTCCAACCACTTGGAATGCAGGTCCTGCTGATGCAAAAGGAACACCTGGACCGATTGAACAGGCTTTGATTGGGGCGAGGGTGAAAGATGTAGAAAACCCCTTTGAGGTGGTTCGAATCATCCGTTCGTTTGACCCTTGTATCGCTTGTGCTGTGCACATGGTTGATGCGAGAGGAAACAGAAAGAACATAATCAGGGTTTTCTGATGACAGCGAAGGTTGTTGTCATCGGCGTAGGAAACATTCTGTTGGGAGATGAGGGGTTGGGAATCGTCGCGGTGCGCCGCCTGGAAGAAGAACTTCCTGAAGAACTCTCCGGTGAGGTGGAGATAGTGGATGGAGGAACGGACAGTCTTGATGCTCTAATTGATTCCAAGGAAGCAGAACAGGTGATTGTCGTAGATGCGATTGACGGCGGCAAAGAACCAGGCACAGTTATCAGCCTTGACGGAGAGGAACTTCTTAAGACAGAAAGCGTCCCTCTTCTTTCACTTCATCAACTCAGTTTGAAAGAAAGCGTCTGCCTTGCAGAACTCACAGGGTTTGATAGAAAAAAGTTGCTCGTTGTCGGGATGCAGCCCGCCTCTATTGCTCCTTCGGAGAATCTCTCCCCGGTTGTCAATGAGAAAATGGAACTCCTTGTTTCAAGAATAAAGGAGGAGATTCAGGAGGTTTTGAGATGATACATACAAGCAAAAAGCCTATTGAAGAACTGCTCTCCGCTCTTGATGGAATCAGCAAAATTTTTATCGTCGCTTGCGGCGGATGCCCTGTGGGAGCGGAGACGGGTAACGAAGCCGATGTAACTGCACTTGAGAACTCCCTTAAAGAGAAAGGTAAGACAGTTACTGGCACACTTTCTGTGGATTTTCTATGCAACAAGATTTTGACAGGTACGAGGCTTCTACGGAATCAGGAGAAGATGGAAGGTGTGCAGGCAGTGGTCGTCTCTGCCTGCGGCATAGGGGTTCAAGCAACAGCAAAATTGGTGGATGTTTTTGTGGTACCTGCGTTGAACACTGTGAGTCTTGGAGGACTCCAAGGGCTTTATCCGGCGTCAGAGAGGTGCGGTGAATGTGGGGATTGTGTTCTTCATCTTACAGCGGGTATCTGTCCGATTACAGGTTGTGCTAAACATCTCTTAAACGGTCCTTGCGGCGGGTCACAGAGAGGGATGTGTG
>JAOAAR010000291.1 GCA_026418755.1 Planctomycetota bacterium | reverse complement strand
ATCCATCTATCTTTACTCCAAGTTGAATCCTATGCTTAAATCTTTTCCGTCTTTATCTGTGAACTTGAGAATGTACCGTTTACCTGCTTCCAGTTCGGAGACTGATTTGAGGACGATGAGCGGGTTTTCGAGGACGGTACTTCCGACTCCGATGTAAAACGGATTTCCATCGACATCGGCAATCAGCCCTCTCTTGCTTTCTATCTTTTTGTCGAAGATTACACAGAGAACTTTAATACGGCTGAGAATTTGCTGAAGGTTTTGCGCTGTCGTATCCACTTTTACTTCTTTTGGCTCTTCTATCTCTTTAGGTGGTTCTGCAAGTGGCAGGACGGTTTGTTCATAGACAGTCCATGGTATGTAGCGGCGCGAGGTGATAGGGGGGAGGAATTCTTCGGGGTTGAGCGTTGAAAGGGTTTTCTCTTTGAAGAAATCCCAAGTTATGAAGTAGCCGAGGGTGAGGTAACCGAGAGATGCCATCAAGGCGAAGTTTACTATGAGAAGAAACACTCTTAACTTCTTCATTCTTCCTCCTCTTTCCAGACCAATAAGGTGACTCCCTGCTGGTTGCGTCTTAAGACGGCGCGTACTTTAAGGATTCTGCCGTCTGACTCAACTTTTATGCGGGCTATGAAATGGGTTGATATTGTCGTTAAAAAGTCGCGTAGCCCTTTATCACGGGAGAATATGTCGGAGAGTCCTTCTACTTTTGTGAGGTCTTGGGGAGTGGCGAAATCGTTTTCTTCGCGATACGCGATGATGTTGTCTGCATCTGTTTCACTTATAGAGTTGGAGATAGAAACCAGGACTTCTTTGGGGGCGGTGTTTATATTTATTCTTCCACTACCCCATTCTGTTGTCGTTTCGTATAACCCTTTGTGAGTTTTACCGAATTTGTCTGTCCAACCTTTATAGTACTCTTTTGTGACTCCGTTTATTGAGAGCAAATCTTCGATTAAAAAGAGTGGTTTATTGGCTGCGTTTTCCTCAAAATCTCCATCTTTATCCTCGTCAATGTAGTCGCAAATTCTCTGGTAAAGAGTGGCATTCTCTCCTGACTCGATTCCTAGAAACTCGATGAGTCTTTTAAGAGAATCTCTTGTGCGCGTATAGAATCTTTCGGTTGTTTTCCTCATATTGTTAAGGCACAAGAGGCGTTCTGAATCCCACACTTCGACGGAGAGTTTTGCTTGTCCTATTTCAAGGGACTGGAGATACTCTCCAGTTGCCCAGCAGTCTTTAAGAGTGTCGATTGGATTTTGAGAGACATCTTTTTTCAGGTATGCTTTTACGAGTGCGAGGGCGCCCCTCGCTGCATAATAGTTGCGCGAATAAGAAGCGAGGTTACCTGCGAGATGTTTGTCAACATTTACGCTGAAGGAGAACTGGTAGGCGATGACTATCAGGAGGGTGAGCATGATAAGGGAGAGGATGAGTGCGACTCCGGTGGAAGAGTTCATTCGCTCTGATGGTCGCTTACCTTTTTGGCGAAGGCAAAGCAAAAGGTCTGCATTGTTTGAGTTTCTCTTGTTGTTAGCGCCTTTTTCAAATGTAAGAGCGGGAAACAACTCACTCCCTCGCATTGCAATTTGAGACTATTGTACACCTCATCGTATTCGTATGAGCCTCCAATGTTGTGTCGCAGCAGTTCTGAGAAATAACATCCGAGCAACAGAACCGTTTCTTTGGTCTCTTCCTCATTTTTCTCTCTTAAACTCTCAAAGAACTTGTCCAAAAAGTCCAACTCATCTAAAGAATAAGTCAAATTCACATCATTTTGTTCCTTCATTCTTCTGCGGAAACTCTCCGCCATCTCTTTAACCACTTTTTCATATTGAAAACTCCGTTTCTCCTCAGGAGTAGTCCGAGATATCCGCTTTATTCTCCCACTCAGTCTTCTTCTTTTCACTGATAGCCATCCTCTCTATGATACGGCAGAAATATATTAAAGGTTCAATTGAAACTATATTTTAATGGCGTCCCTCTTTTCTTTCAATCAAAACCGATAAAGAACACCTAATGGTGAGTTTTCAGTTCGAAGCGGTTTCCAGGTAGTGCGGCTACTCTCCCTTTCAACTGAAGTTTGAGGAGGATGGCGGTGACCTGCTGTACGGGGATTTTTGTTAGGCGTGCTATTGTTGAGGAATCGAGTTCGCCTGCGGAGAGTGCTTCCACGACCTTTTTCTCTTCTTCGTCGTAACCGTTTAATCTCTCTTGTTGGAGATTGGAGGAAACAGGCAGCATTGTTTCTGCGAGAGCAGAGAATGGGGGTAATTCTTCGAGGATGTCTTTGGGAGAGAGGACGAGTTTTGCACCTTGTTGGATGAGGCGAAGAGTCCCCAGTGAGGAGATGTCGACGATTCGTGCGGGGATTGCGAAGATTTCGCGGTTCTGCTTGAGGGCGTGGGAGGCGGTGAGGAGGGCGCCAGAATCTTGTGGCGCTTCAACGACCAGCACGCCGAGAGAGAGACCGCTTATTATTCGGTTGCGGAATGCGAAGTTTTGTCTGCGCGGTGCGGTTTGTGGTAGGAGTTCGCTTACAAGAGCACCGTTGTGCTTGAGTATTTCTGATGCCAGAGTGTTGTTCTCAGGAGGGTAGATTCTATCGCATCCTGTTGCGAGGACGGCGACTGTTGGGCGTTTTGCTTTGAGTGCGCCCCTATGG
>JAOAAR010000290.1 GCA_026418755.1 Planctomycetota bacterium | reverse complement strand
GAACCAGACTCAAAAAAGAGTTCAACGCCCAAAAATATTACCCCTTTTTTAGTAGACTGAAAGAAGGAAACTTCGACATCCTCTTCCTCCCCGACACGCGAATTATAAAACTCCCCGCCAGAAAAATAGTCTCTGTCTTTTACGATACCTTTTCTCTGATTGAAAACGGTTTCGCATCAGAGCGGTTCAGACGGAAGAAAATCAAACTCTACAAGACCATTTCACGCTTCTCTAATCGTATCATAGTCCCTTCTATCTCCACATTCTCTGATGTGAAACACCTCCTCGGAATTGAAGAAAGCCGCCTCTCCATCGTACCTCTCGGAGTGGATACCACAATATACCATCCAGGTGTGGTGGAGACCAAATTCTTCGACTCCCTCGGCATAAAGACCCCTTATATCCTTTCCGTCGGCACTCTCTCCTTCCGCAAGAATCAGGCTCTTCTGATAGAATCTTTTGAAACCGTCGCAGATGAAATGAAAGAGATACACCTCGTAATAGCGGGAAGATGCGGATGGGGTGCCGAAGCGGTAAAAGAAAAATCCAGAACCCCACGCCACAAAGACAGAATCTTCATCCTAACCTATGTTGACCACGAAAATCTCCCCCTTCTCTACCGCGGTGCAGAAGCCTTCGCCCTCCTCTCAAAATACGAAGGGTTCGGATTACCCGTCCTCGAAGCAATGGCTTCAGGAATACCTGTCCTCCTCTCTAATACATCGTCTCTTTCCGAAATCGGCGGAGATGCGGCACTCTATGTCACTGCCGAGGATTCAAAAAGTGCATCTTCAGCGCTACTAACCATTTTGAACGACACCTCCCTAAGAGCCCGTTTAATCAAGCGCGGAAGGGAACACTCCTTGTCATACACCTGGAATAAAAGCGCCCAGAGCCTTTACTCCATATTCAGAGAACTATCAGCAATGTGATTTCATCGAATGGTCTCATAGCCATTCCAGTTGGCTATAATCTCCTTCCCAGAATCATCCGCATGGTTTGTGTCGGTGACAACAACCCTCCTTAGGAGAACTCCATTTCTACCGAAAAAACAGTATCGCCCTTCCACACTACTTTCCAATGATGGTGCCGGTAGCAAAGTGCCCTGCGGAACCGCTTTGATTGTGTAAAAACTCCCATCCCTACCTTTCGTCAACACCCCGGCTGAGCTATAAACCCACACACTCACCGTGTATCCAGGTGTGAAAACATAAAAACTGCAACCACCATGTGCCATATCGTCTTTTGCCTCTATCCCATAATTCTCCATAACAGTAACATCCCCGGTGTAACGACCATTGCCGGAAGTGGTTCTAAAAGTCTCCTCGCTCATAGCAATCATCCGAACGGTCGCAAGGGCAGTCTCCTCGTTAGCCGCCGCTTTCGAACTGATAAAATTCAAGAACACAACAGTCGCCAACACGGCGATAATCGCTATCACTACCGCTAACTCAAGCAGAGTAAAACCCGATGTCCTCAGAATCATCTAAAACCCCCCAAAGAAATTTAATCCCTCCTCTCTCCTCCCGTCAAATCAATTCACCAAGATAACCCATACTTAAGACTCTTTTTCTTCAAAAACGGTTCTTTTTCTTGACACCTCTTCATACGCAATATACTTTATCTCTCCCATATTGTAACAATGCCTTAGGAGAGATAATATGGAGGTTGTTTTGGTTTGCAGCGATAATACAGAGCGGGCGTCGCTTGGCAGGTTTTTCAGAAGCAAAAACTGCTCTGTGAAATCTTTCCAAGAAGCGCAAAGCGCTACAAAAGCGGTATCAAAGGAGACCGTCCTGGTCTGTGAACATTCAGACAAAGTAAACTGCTCCGGACTCTTCGGAAAAGCAGGCTGCACAATCGCCTTGATTCATCCTGACAGAGCAAAAGAAGCCCCCGCAATGAAAGAGCAAGGGGTTTTCGATTCCTTTATCATACCCGTTGCTCCAGGCCAGTTAATGGAAGCCCTCAACCGCTACCTCGATGGAAAGAAAAAACTCCCCCTCGAAGTAAAAGTCCTCGAGAGGGAGAAGTTAAACGATTTCATCACAGCCCTCACCACAAAACGGACTGTATACGCCCCTGTCGCGAAAGAAGGAAGAGTCAGTTTCGAGAAGGTTGAGAAACCCTCCGATGTGAAACTCGCCTACTCCTCTACAATCCTTCCTCCCAAAAAACTGTTCCAACCCGTCGCCGAGACAATTCTGCGTTTTAACCGACAGGAAGGACAAGTTGAGACGCCGATAGTCCCCATCACTCCCAAAGTGGTCCTAGGCATCCATCCCTGCGACATGCAAGCAATCCTCCGCACCGATTGGGCTTTCTCTGAAACGAGAGCAGAAGAGAATTACCTGAACCGGCGCAAAGAAACTCTGTTCATCGGCACAACTTGCTACCCTGACGAGTACTGCTTCTGTCAAAACCTCGGAACATACGATACCCGCGAAGGATTCGATGCGTTTATCGTCGACCTCGGCGACAAGTTAGTGGTCGAGATTCTGACCGAAAACGGGAAAAAACTCCTTTCCGATATAAAACCTCTCAAGACAGCAACAAAAGATGATATAACCCGTGCAGCAAGAGTCAAACGCGACCTTTCACAACCATGTCGCCCCCTGAAATTTCAGACAGGACTCCTCTCCACTCTCTGTCTCTTATACACATCT
>JAOAAR010000289.1 GCA_026418755.1 Planctomycetota bacterium | reverse complement strand
CTCTTACCGAGACCTTCATAACATCTTCAATTTTATAAAGCGATTTGTCCGTATGGATTCCGAGCGTTAGTTCGCTGAGCGTCGAGTTTACAGATGTCGAGCCCGAAACGAACGCACCGCTCGCATCACTGACAGTCGCAACCACTCTATAAGCACAGTCAAACGGCATCTTTTCCGTCTCAAACTCGATAACAATTCTTCCATCATCGTTCAGTCTCCCTTCGCCGTGCCTTACAATCTCCTCTTTGAAAAACTCAAACTCCTGAGCGCTCATATACATATTTGATTTTGCTTCGGCAAACAAGTCCATTTTAAACCGACTGCGGGAGATAACATATATAACCTTTCCGTCTTTTACAGCACCCCCGAACAAATACTCCGCTGCTATCGTGCAAACCATCTTCTCTCCTTGAACATAGTGCGGCTTGTCTGTCCATACAACAACACGAAATTCTGGCTTCCTGTATTTCTCCACAGCAAACGACACCCGAAATCTCTTGGTGCCAATACTCGCAATTAAACTGTATTATCCTAAAGAACACTCCTCGGGAAGAGTATACTCTCCTGAGAATGTTCCGAACCTTGTCATCTCGACCTCGCCTTTCGCCACTTCCTTCCTATTTACATCAAGAATTGCATAAGAAACCCTTGTCTGCAAAGGCAGTATGTATGTTCCGTCTTTTAGAAGCCGTGCTATACCTTTGAAGTATACCTTCTCCCCAGGACGATAAACAGGTCTGTCAGTGTAAAGATAACATTTCACGCTCTCAACCGCGACGGGGTAATAAAACGATTCGTTGGCGGTGAAATCGCCGTTAATAGTAGCAAATATGCGGAAAGAGGGGCGGTATCCACACTTGAGTTGCACTATTCCGTTCTGGGCTGTCTTTCCTTCAACCACCTTCTCCTCTCTCGAATACACACTAACAGTCGCTCCTTGAACAGGAGAGCCATCCTTGCGGTTTGCCACAAAAACTAACACCCCATCACTTGTCTGCTTCTCCACCATGAGAATCTCAGAAATTGCGACGATGCATTGCGCAGTGTAAACCTCACTCCGCAACTCGACCAGATATACCCCTTTGCCAGGAAGACCTATCTCTATTTCTCTCTCCTCTCCTTTCTCCGACGCACTGACCGTTATCTTCTGCATCCCCAGATACTCAAAAATGGTTTCAGTTGAGGTAGCCTCTCTGTTGAAATGGGTAGGTTTCGCAAGAGAGGATTTGACAATCGCAGCATCCAGTTGCTCACGCAAAGGGGTTCCTTCAATCTTCGGACGAGCGAAATCCTCCTGCATGCAGAAAAACTTGAGGGGTTCTTTCACTTTCCACACGCACATCTCGTAATTGCGGCTCCCTTTTTGTTCCACTTTGATTTTCGCCTTCTCGGTGGGCAGGAAAACCTTCTCTGACTGAACTACGAAATCCTGCCCGAAAACCATTCCTTGGCTATAAAAAAGCAGAGCAATGAAAACAGCAACCGATGCTCGCATCATCTCCCTCCCAAAACCTCTTTTTTTGATTAGACATCTTCTACCAGATGCCCATTCTTCAAAAATCCCCATTCTTCAAAAATCATTTTATCCCCCTTTCTTCTCCAACACAAGTAAAACCACCCTCCTCTTAACTGCACGAAGTCTTCTCTCTTCCTGTGCAGACTGCTCTGATTTGCTCCTTCTACACTTTTTTACCAAAAAGCAAAAAAAATTGTGTCGAAGTATTATTGAGGGGATGGAAGGGAGAGTATATGAACAATCCACGGACATGGGCTGAAGTAGATTTGGGGGCAATGGGACGAAACCTCCAAAAAGTGCGCAAGGCTCTTACCAGAGGCACGCGGGTTCTGGCGGTCGTCAAAGCGAACGCATACGGTCACGGCGCTGTTGCAGTCAGTCGCACTCTGCTTGAGAATGGCGCTTCCGTATTAGGGGTTGGAGACTCAGGCGAGGCAATAGAATTGCGCGAATCTGGTATATCCGCGCCGATAATAATATTAGGTGCAATCTGTGAACGCGAAGTCGAACCTCTCGTTGAGTACCGCATTATTCCCAGTATTCATTCTCTTGACCGTGCAGAAGCGCTTCAAGATGCGATGAAAAGATACGGTGCATCGTTAGGTGTGAATGTTATGACTGACACAGGGATGGGCAGGCTTGGCATAAAACCAGAGAACGCATTAGAGTTATTAGAGTTCGTCCGTTCCTGCCCGAATCTCTATCTTGTAGGTCTCTCTACTCACTTCTCTTCTGCTCATTCTAACAAGGAATTTACTCTCCATCAACTGAAACTCTTCAGAGGAGTTCTGGAGAAAGCGAAATCTCGAGGAATTCACATACCACTGATTCACACTGCCAACAGTGCTGCTCTTTTCAGTCTTCCTGAGACCCATTTCAGTATGGTAAGACCAGGAGCAGCCCTCTACGGTATTGACCCAGGAAACCTCAAAGAGTACGGGATTGAACTCGAGCCTGTCCTCTCTTGGTACACGCAGGTTGTCTTCTTGAAAGGGGTTGAAGAAGGGACTCCTATCGGATACAATCGCAGTTTTATCGCCCCGCGTCGGATGAAAATAGCAACCTTATGTGTCGGCTACAACGATGGATTTCATTTCGCATTCTCAAACAGGGGTGAAGTGTTGATTCGTGGGCACCGCTGCCGCGTCGTCGGCAATGTGACCATGGATTACATAATGGTAGATGTAACGGAGGTCCCCGATGTGGCCGTGGGG
>JAOAAR010000288.1 GCA_026418755.1 Planctomycetota bacterium | reverse complement strand
ATTTATCGCTTGCCCTATCGGAAAAGGCTTTTACTGATGCGAGAAGTGAGCCTTGCTTTTCAAAAGCCGTATCTGTTTGGGATGAGTGTGAGAAGGAACATTGAATACGGGCTGCGCATCAGAAGGATTAAGAGAGAAGAGATGAGGAGAAGGGTAGAGAATGCTCTTAATATGATGAATCTTATACATCTTGCTGAGAGGGATGCGCGTACTCTTTCTGGTGGAGAGGCTCAGAGAGTCTCGCTTGCGCGGCTGATTGCGATTGAGCCGCGGTTGTCCCTTCTGGACGAGCCTACATCTGCTCTTGATAAGGGGAATGTTCCGATGGTGGAAGAAGCAATAATTGCATTAAGAGAGAAAGGGAGTACAGTTATTGTGGCAACTCATCAGATTGAGCAGGCTTATAGGCTTTCTGCAAATGTGGTGAGGCTTGAGAGCGGGAGGATTGTTCCTTCTGCGCTTGAGAACATTTTTGAAGGAGAGGTGGTTGAAAAGGATGGGCTGCCGGTGCTTCTTTTGAGTAACGGGCTCTCTATTCACATTGTTACGGAGAAGCGTGGAGTCGTTCGGGCGAGCATAGACCCATCAAGCATTATTCTCTCAAAGGAGAGACTGGTTTCGAGCGCCAGGAACTCGTTTCCTGGAAAAGTGGTTGCTCTCTCCCAAATTGGCGAAAAGGTCTCCCTATCTCTTGACATCGGAGTCAGACTGTCTGTACATATCACAAAAGAATCGTTCGAGGACCTTGCTTTGAATCTGGGCAGCGAAGTCTTTGCTACTTTTAAGGCATCCGCTGTAACGGTGTTTTGATTGCTCTTCTTCTCTGTACCGATTTTTAGTGACTTGATGGCGGTCCATGTCGGAGGTTCTTTGCTGTTAGCAAGTTTTTTGACAAATTTAACCGATTATGGGATTTTTGGCTATATGGGTGTAATCGGATTGACGATAGATTGAGTAGAGGGGGTTGGATGGGGTTGTATGAAGGTGGGGTGTGTAGTAGTTGCAGCAGGAGCAGGGGTGAGAGCGAAGAAGAGAATCAACAAAGTGTTTTACGAGGTTTCAGGTAGACCTGTGGTCTGGTATACACTTGCGCCGTTTCGGCAGGGGAAAGAGGTGAGTTTCATAGTGTTGGTGGTTTCTTACCGCGATTTTCAGGCTGGACTTGTGGACGAAAGGAAGGCACAGGAGATGGGGGCTGATGTACTGGTTTTTGGTGGAGCGACAAGAGCAGAGTCGGTGCGCGCAGGAATTGCTTCCCTGCCGTCTGATTGTTCACTTGTTCTGGTTCATGATGGGGCAAGACCATTCGTTACAGAATCTGAGATAAAGAGGGTGCTGGAGAGTGCGAAAAATTATGGCGCTGCTGTCCTTTCGATACCTGTCTTTGACACTCTCAAGCGGGCAGATGACGGATTCGTCTCAAAAACCGTTTCGAGGAGAGGGCTTTTCCGTGCTCTTACTCCTCAGGCTTTCACGAGAGAGATAATTGAGCGTGCTTACGCTCAAGACTTTGATTCGCACGAAGTGACTGATGATTCCCAGATTGTTGAACGCCTCGGCGTTCCTGTTGCTCTTTGTGAAGGCAGGACAACCAATCTGAAGATTACTACGGAGGAAGATTTAAGGCTGGCAGAGTTGGTTCTGCCGTTCTGGAAAGGTGAGGGTTAGTTTTTAGGGGATTTTTGGAGGGGGCCACGATGAAGATGTGGCGAATTGTGTGTGTGATTGCTGTGATTGTGGCTTTCGGCATTGCTTTGTTAGCCGAAGAAGCCAAGAAGGTGGAAGTCCAGATGAGGAAGTCCTACCTTCTCGAAATCGGAGGGGTTCTTTCGCTGGACACTTTGTGGCAGGATGCTGACATTGGAGACTTTCTGTATGGAATAAAACGCAATTTCACTTTCACAGATCCGACACTCTCTCTTGATATGAAATTTTCAATTAAGGGGCAGATGTTCTCCTTTATTCAGTTGAGGACACCGTATTATCTGGACGACTATCTTGGTACAAGACCTGTTTATGTGGTTGACGACCCTGTCACAGGCACAATCAAAGAGTACCCTTCTCGCACAGTTGAACTTTCTCAACTATACCTTGAAGCGAAAGAGTTTCTTTCTCCTTATACGAGTCTCCGTCTTGGTGTCCAGCAGGTCAGGTATCAGATGACTCATCACGGAGCGTTTCTTTTAGGGCTTGGTGAATCGGAGGACCCGTTTGCAGGGGTGGTTTATCCTAACTGGCCGGTGGATAAGGCGACTTTAAGCAAACCTGCTGTTTACTCCAATAACTTCAGTTTTAACGCTCATGCTGCAGGGAGTGTTGAGGCAGGCGGTGTTCTTTTCTCAATCAAGCCGAAAGTTGCTCCGACTCTTGTCGAGATGCAAATTGACTTGTTGGGATTCACGACTCTTGAAACGAAGCACTTGAATCAGGATAGAGAGATATTGGGAGTAGTTGGACAGATTTTTTATCCGAAAGAGGTTTCTCCTCAGGTCAAGGCGATGCTTGCTCTTCTCTCGTTCAGTGCAAATGCCAACTCGCGGATTGTCACTTTTGGCGGCGGATTCGACTGGTTGGCTGCCAAAGGAATCGAGTTCTACTGCGAACTGTATGGGCAGACTGGAGATTTTTATGAAGGGTTTGTCCGTCCACCGCCTGGCGACCCTTACTCTGTCTCTTATACACATCT
>JAOAAR010000287.1 GCA_026418755.1 Planctomycetota bacterium | reverse complement strand
GGTCGGTCCTTATCCGGCGTGGGCGCAGGATACTTGAAGGGGGTCTGCTTTTAGTACGAGAGGACTTTTGTGGACAGACCTACGGTGTATCGGTTGTCGCGTCAGCGGCAGCGCCGAGTAGCCGTGTCTGGTTGTGATAACCGCTGAAAGCATCTAAGCGGGAAGCACGCCCCAAGATGAGGTATCCCTGCAGGCTCCTGGAAGACTACCAGGTTGATAGGCGGCAGGTGTAAGCGGGGTGACCCGTTGAGCCGAGCCGTACTAATGTCCGAACGGCTTGACCGCAATTTTCTGCATACTCTACCCTAAAAAAATAAGCCGAACTGACTTACAAGTTCGGCTTTTTATTTCGGCGTTGTAAATCTCAAAGCATAGTCATCACCTGCTCCATACTCAAACTTCCCGTTCCGTCCCCCTGATACTACCAACCAGAAGTCTTTTCCCCGAATCAACCTGTAACTGTTCCCCCAAGGGTCAAGATACTGTCTCCTTTTGCTATCCAGTCGCTTGTTCTGTGCCCAATTCTCCTTCGCAACCGCAGTCCAAACCGCTTCTGTCTCGCTTTCTGGAAGGTTCTCTCCTCTCTGCACATACAACACCACAGCCTTTTTAATCATCTCCAGTTCTTGTCGAACTTTCATGCGACGATACGCAAGGAGCAAACCAAAGTATGAAAGGAAAAGAACTATGGCAGAGAGCATAACTATGATAGAGACGAAATAAACCGTCCTCCTCCAACGGCGATGGAAGGAGAATTTTACTTCTTCTACCCTTTTCATTACCTGTTCAGCAGGAGATTCTTTGAGTGGAGAAAGCGCATCTGTCATAATCTGTTCTAACTTAAGCGCATCTTCGTAGAAAGCCTCACACTCTTTGCATTTTGTAATATGCTCTTTCACCATCTCCAGATTCGCGTCTGAATCCCCCGCCAGATAAAGTTGCACCATCCGACGAGCATCTTTACATTCCATCATTCTCCTCCTTTGAACAGATGGCGCAGTTTGAGTTTAAGCATCTTGTTCGCCCTGAAAAGGCGGTTCCTCACAGTCCCTGAGGGTTCTCCCAGATACTCTGCTATTTCGTTGCAACTCATCCCTCCTACAAAACGGAGCATTACCACCTCTCTGTATCTCGGTGGAAGCGAGTCAACAGCATCGCGCACTTCTACTCTTACATCGTCTTCTTCCTTCCTCTCCGCCTCTTTCCTGTCCAGCATAGCATTCACCTCTTCAGAAGAAGCATATGGGCGATGAACCCCTCTTCGCAGATAATCCACGCTGCATTTTTGAGCAATCTGATAAAGCCAGTACGAGAAGAACGAAGCATCACGCAATTGATTTAACTTCTGATAGACGCGCAAGAAAACATTCTGCACTACCTCTTCCACCTCTTCGGGGGCGCTTATGCGCTGACGCACTACCGCCATCACTTTCCGCCAATACCGCTCAACGATGTAGCGGAAGGTTTCGCGTTCCCCTGAAAGCACCCGCTCTATTATCTCTTTATCGTCCATCCTGTTCACCGCGCACTCTACACTCAAAGACGAAGCACCTCTCAATTTTGAAGCAATTTCAATCAGAATCAACATATTATTTAATGCGTCTCCCCAAGAGAGGCAAAAAAGATGTGGTGTTAAGAATGTGAGAAGACAGCAATAAGAAGGTTTGACAAACGGCTTGATGTGGTGTATATTAATGTTAAGTTTTTCGGAGAGAGTATATGAAGAAAGGGATTCATCCTAAGTATGAAGAGGCGGAAGTGATTTGCGGTTGTGGCAACAGGTGGAAGACTCGCTCAACCAAGAAGAAAATCGCCATCGAGGTTTGCTCAAAATGTCATCCTTTTTTCAGCGGACAGGAGAAGTATATTGACACGACCGGGAGAGTGGAACGGTTCAAACGGCGGTATGGGTGGGAAGAGAGCAGTCTAAAGGACAAGGGGGAAAAGAAAGAAGAGAAAAAGGGAGCAAAGGGCAAAGAGAAGAAGTAGTTTTTACGCCTGGTTCAATTCCCTGTTTATGAGCCATTCCGATGGAATCGTTAGAATCAATCAAGTCGAAGTTAGCAGCGATAACAGAGCAGATGAGTAAGAGCGAGGTGCTTTCGAATCCTCAAATATATCAGTCTCTGGCGAAAGAAGCGGGAAGATTGAAGAAAGTAGTCTCGTTGTATGAGGAGTTAGAGAAACAGACAAAGAGGATAGAAGGAGCAAGAGAGATTTTAGAAGAGGGAAAGGCTGATGAAGAGTTATGTGCTCTCGCGAAAGAGGAGTTAAAGGATGCTGAAGCAGAATGCAGCAGAGTGAAACAGAGAATTGTAGAGGTACTTTATAGTGACAGCGAAGATGAGAGAGGAAGAGTGATAATGGAGATTCGAGCGGGAACGGGAGGTGAGGAGGCTGCTCTTTTTGCTGCAGACTTGTTCAGGATGTATGTGAAGTACTTTCAGCGAGTAGGCTTTAAGTATGAGGTTATGTATGAACACTCAACGGACTTAGGAGGTTTTAAGGAGATTGCGCTCGCGGTAGAGGGGAAAGGGGTGTATCGGAAGTTGAAGTATGAGAGTGGAGGTCACAGAGTTCAGCGGGTACCGACCACGGAGGCGTCTGGGAGGATTCATACTTCCGCAGCAACCGTCGCTGTATTGGCTGAGCCTGAAGAGGTAGAGTTAAACATTCCGGAGGAGGAGTTGCGGATAGAGAGGATAAGAGGGGGAGGACCGGGAGGGCAATCTATAAAC
>JAOAAR010000286.1 GCA_026418755.1 Planctomycetota bacterium | reverse complement strand
AGGTGCAAGTGAGTGCAATCTACCACCGCCGTGATAATCGGATGGGTACGGTTATGTCTTTCGACCCCAATGATTTTGGGATGCCAATTCCTATGGACCCTGTTGAAGTTAAGCAGTACATGGGGCAGAGAGAGACGGAGATGTTTAAAGCGGAACTGAGCGTCCCTATCTATACATTCGGGCTGAACGAGGCGCTTTACCGGCAGGCGCAACACAATCTCGCAGCCACATCCTATCAGGCTCTTTCTACCAAACAGACCGTGATACGCAACGCAAAGCGCGCTTATTCAGACTTAGTTCGGATGATTAAACTGCACGCTGCTGCATCAAAAAGACTCGAGGCAGTGAAAAAACATAGAGAGCAGATAGAAGCATTCTTCAAACAGGGCCTTGTTGTAAAGGCGGATGTTCTTGCTCTTGATGTTGCAGTTGCTCAAGCAGAAAGTGGGCTTCTCTCCGCAGAGCAGGGGGTAAGAATCGCTACTATGGCTCTTGCTTCCGCCATAGGAGTGAGCCTTGACTCCAACCTTCAAATCACAGGAGTTCTACCGATTTTTGAAGTGAGGGAAAATGTTGACTTTCTCATTCAGCAGGCACTCAAAATGAGTCCGCAACTCCGCCAGATGAACCATTCTTTATCTGCTTTGAAGGAAGCGCTAAACGCAGTAAAAGCCCAGCGATACCCTATGCTCTTCGCATCGGGCGCTTACAACTGGTCGTCTGATGAGACGCAGATTCATAAGGACTACTGGTCAACCGACATTATTCTTTCCTGGAACGCATTCAGTGGTCTTTCTATCACCGCCGACGAGCGAAACCTTAAACACAAAATAGAAGCGTTGAAAGAGCAACAGTTGTATGCTGCTGAGATGTTAAAATTGGGTGTTCGTTCCGCGTTTCTTGCATACGAGAATGCCAAGAAATCGTATGAAGTGGCTCAACGACAGTTCGAGACCGCTTCTGAACGGATGCGCATAGTTGAAGCCCAATTTTCTGCCGGTACCGTGACATCTACTCAATTGATTGACGCTCAGACAGAACTCTTCGTCTCTGAATCGAATCTTGCCATTGCACAGACAGAGATATTCAACGCACTGACTGAACTCGAACTGGTAGTCAGCATTCCTCTTTCAAAACGGAAATAGGAGACTGTATAGGAGGTAGTCCGATGAGAATAGTGAAGTTTTTCGCCGTAGGAATTGGGGTTCTTGTGGTAATAGCAGGCTTTTCCTTCAGTGCGGAGCCAATAAAGGTCAGAACAGCAAAGGTGGCGACTGCGGAGGATGATGTCGTTGTTGATTCTACAGGGACTCTTTTAGCCCGCCGTCACAGTGTCATCTCTTTCAAAGTGCAGGGAGTTGTTGCGGAGGTCTGCGCTGATGTTGGCGATATGGTGACGGAAGGCGCCGTTCTGGCTAGGCTAGACGATACGGAATACAAACTGCAAAAGAGGCAGGCTGAGGCTCAACTTGCAGCGGCTGAAGCGCAATTCTCTAAACTCAAAGCCGGCTTCAGGACGGAGGAGATATCTCAAGCAGAAGCCGCTCTCAAGGCTCTTCAGGCTCAACTTGCGGAAGCCATTAAGGGGTTCCGCGAAGAGGACATCAAAGCGGCGGAAGCCGCCGTAGATGCCGCATTGGCCGCTCTCGAACTCTCTAGAAAAAATAGAGAGCGGGCAGAAACACTCTTTAAACAGGGAGCGGTCACACAACAAACACTGGACACAGCGGTGATGCAGGAAAAGAGCGCACAGGCACAGGCGGAGGCTGCCAGATGGCGTCTCTCATTCTTGAAGAACGGACTCCGTTCCGAGCAAATAGAGGCCATTCGGGCACAGGTGAAAAGCGTTGAAGAACAAGTGAACCTCCTTAAGAATGGATTTAGAAAAGAGGACAAAGATGCAGCAGGTGCTCAGGTTGCCCTCGCCACCGTCGCGCGCGACTATGCCGAGCAGCAATTGGCAGACACGGAACTGAAAGCGCCTTTCAGTGGAGTCATTGTCAGCAGGATGGTGGAAAAAGGGGTTTATGTCGTTCCGATGATGCGTACCGCTGCGTTCGAGATTATGGACATTTCATTCCTTGACGCTTGTCTCGAAGTGGCTGATGTTTATGCTGCCGCGGTCACGACCGGCGCCAAAGTGATTCTCGATGTTGATGGCGGAGAAAAAGGGCTGGTCTCATCCATTTCGGCGGTCAACCATAAACTCGAACTTCCGTCCAGAAAATTCCTCGTCAAAGTCCCTATTGAGAATAAAAAACTGAAGATGAAGGCTGGGATGCTAGTGCGCGCCAGAATCTTTCTCGGCTCGAAGAAGGTTCTCTCCGTTCCCAAAGATGCGGTTTTAAGAGACGAGAAGGGAGAGTATGTGTTCGTCCTCGAAAAACTCGAAAGGAATATCGCTCGCAAGCGGTATGTTAGGTCATTCAAATCTGTTCAGGATTCTCTTTTGTTTGAGAGTGGATTGAGTGAAGGCGAAGATGTCATCTTGAAACCAGTGGGTATAAAGGACGGCGACACAGTTGTGGAAGAGAAGTAGGAGGGGGATTAAATGGGGCTTGCTGATATTGCTGTCAGGCGCAGAATTGCGATGTTGATGCTTACACTTGTTGTAGCGCTCTTTGGCGCTATTGCACTTACGAATCTTGGACTCGACTTCTTCCCTGAACTTGAATACCCTCTTGTCTCAATTGTTACCACCTATGGTACTGCTGCGTCTGAAGAGGTGGAGGAGTATG
>JAOAAR010000285.1 GCA_026418755.1 Planctomycetota bacterium | reverse complement strand
CTCTTATGGTGCTTGAGAGTGGTGGCGACACTGATACCAACGCTGCGATTGCAGGAGCGATGTTCGGCGCCCGCTACGGCTTGGACGCTTTGCCAGCCGAACTCGTCAAGTCGGTTGAAGCATCTGAGGAGTTTCGCCGTAAGGGACGCCAGTTGTATAGAATGGCTCTCTTGAGGAAAAAATGATGAGATTATTCTCTTTTCTTGTTTCTGTTCTGGTTTTTCTCTCTCTTCCAACTCTGGTTTTTGGAGAGTCGGTTGGCGACATCCGTTGGCGTTACTGGAAACCAACATTTGGTGGGAAATATTCTGTCTCGACCGACGCGCTTGAAGGAACGGATATAACCCCGCAGATGTTGGATTTCTCAAGGCACAAGTCGATTGATAGATTTGACACAACGATTTTTATGCGTTCGAGTCGCCTCTCGTTCTCCCTCTGGGAGATTCTCTATAAAGGAGGTGCGACTCTCTCAAACCCCGTCGCATACGGCGGAACCACTTTTGACTCAGGACCTCTCAATGGCAAATTCAGACTTATAAACTATGGGATTCGCTTTGATTTTGATGTTCTTAAATCGTATACGCAGTCGAAGCGAACGCTTCTTTTCGCTTTCGGCGGAGGTTTTCATTTTTTGAGAGTGTATTCTCAATTAGAAGGAAGCGTTTCAGGGACCCCGAAACAAGAGACGGCAAGGTATGACCAGGTGATTCCTTATCTTTCGCTGTCAGTATATACATATCTGGGTAGTGCTGGTGGCACAGGAGATATGTTCGTCGGAGCGTCAGTTGTCGGAAGTTCATATTCTTACTCGCAAACAGATATTCGTCTTTCCCATTTTACTGAAACGACCGTATTCTTTCAGTACGGTGCTACTTCGGCGTTCCAGTTCGGCTTTATTCGGACATCACTCGATATGGAACGCTCAAAGTCCGAAAGTTTGAAGGTTCGCTACCATATAGATGGCTGGTTTGTTGGGATTTTTCTTTCGTTCTGAAGTTGTAGTCAGTGCGGTTTTGGGAGTGTTCGGGGTTCTTTGCGCTACATTTCTCTCCCCTCTCCCCGCCCTGACCGTGATAGGTTGTTTAACTCCGTTTATCGTGGTGGCATATACAGCAGGGATGAAAGACTTAAGAAATCTAACCCATTTTGGGGTGAGACTTACTGTTTCTGTTGTTCCTCAATTCTTGGGAGCGTTCATTGTTACATTTTCTTCCGTCTTTCTTCTTGCGCTGATTGTCAACGCCTCGTTCTCTGCTGCCCTCGCTACAGCAACCTCTGCTCTTATCCGCATTCTGAAAAAAGAGTTTGCAGTTTTTCTCTCTCTTACGGTTTGCATCTTGCTTCTCTCTTCGGTCTTCGTCTTGGATTATGTGCCATTGAGGAACTACACCTTGGTTCAAATTGCCATAGATATTAACCCATTCTGCGCCGTCTTTTACGGGGCAGCAAACTACGACTGGCTTCACTCTCCTTCTATGTATGACAGAATCGGCTCTTTCTACCCCTTCCGCCATCCGACCATTTCGCGCACATCGCTCATTTACACTGTAGTTGCGCTTCTGTTTCTCTTTGTGGCATTCTTTCGTTACAGAAATTTACAGACTTCCGTGGAGTGAAAAACAGCAGTTTGGAGGTTTCCAAAAAATGGATGTGAAGCATTCGGTTAAGACAGGGCTTTGTTTTGGTCTGACATCTGCGACAATTACGACGCTTGGTTTAATGGTCGGACTTCATTCTGGAACGGGAGAAAAACTGGCTGTGATTGGTGGTGTCCTAACTATTGCGATTGCGGATGCGTTCTCGGATGCGTTAGGAATTCATATGTGCGAGGAATCGGAAAATGTCCATTCTGGAAAGGAGGTCTGGGAAGCGACAGTTGCCACTTTTTTCGCCAAATTTTTCTTCGCTCTAACATTTGCGGTGCCTGTTTTTCTGTTTGAACTTTCAACGGCGGTGATTGTGAGTATACTCTGGGGGTTGACAATTCTTGCGCTTTTGAGTTATGCGGTCGCCCGACAACAGCAGAAGGTAAAGGCGTGGAAGGTGATCGCAGAACACTTAGGCGTTGCAGTAGCGGTTATTACGCTTGCCCATCTGGTCGGAGATTGTATAAAGGATGTTTTCGGAAATTGAATTCTGGTTAGAAATTTTTGAAGAGGTCTGCTGGGAAGAAAGTGATGGATGGTTCGGTGTTGAGGAAGGTTCATTTGATTGGGGCAGGAGTTCTGTTGCTAACGATGAAGGTTTTCGCTACTTAAGTGACTCTCCTTGCTACGATGCCGAGAATAGCAAGATAGAAATAGTCAATAAACTCACAAGGGTCTGGCAGGAATTGGAGTTTTTTCCTCGTCTACGGAAAGATTACTGCCTATAGATGTTAGGGCGGGCTTGGTTTCTACAAGTATGTGACTGGCGAGTCGGTGAAAGTTGTCTGCGTGGACATAGTGATGCTGATAGGATGCTCCTGGCGGCGCTTTCCCGTATCATTGCTGTATTTGTGCCACCTCCACCTAAGTTGAGCCCGATTAGACACGATTAGACACAAAAACCTCATTCACCTTCCGTTTCCCGGTGCACCACTGGACAGACTCTTTGAAGTGAGAAGTTCGGAAGTAACAAACAGTGAAAGTAGGAGAATCTCCAGAGCGTTATGTGCGTATGATGGAACCCGATTCTGAGATGATGTTCAAAGCGTCCACAACTTGACTAAGTAGTGTTGCGATTCCGAGAACGGAATGCTCAATCT
>JAOAAR010000284.1 GCA_026418755.1 Planctomycetota bacterium | reverse complement strand
CTGCGTTTGGGAGTTCTCCTGTATCAGGCACATTTGTACAAAGAGGCTCTTGAGGCGTTGAAACTGTTGCTTGAAGCGGAAGATGAAATGGCGCTTAAGACAGCAGGGGCTGCAGCGTTCTGTTTGCGCGACTGGAAGAAATGTGTATCTTATCTGGAGAGGCTTGATGCTGACAAAGATGCCGATGTTCTGTTGATGTTGGTTCAATCTTATCTTGCGATTCCGGATACGGGGAAAGCGGAAGTTGCTATCAAGAAACTGGAAAAACTCTCTCCTGACGATTATCGCGTGTTTGCGGCTTATGGCTGTCTTTACCTTCTCAAGAGTCGGTTTAACGAATCTGTGGCCTCTTTTAAAAAAGCGATTGAAAAAGGTGACAACAGTGCATCAACGCGGCTGAATCTGGCGAGTGCGCTCGAACGCTTGGAGAAGTATCCTGAAGCCATTAACTACTGTGAAGAAGCGTTGAAACTTGCGCCGGGCGACTATGCTACTCTCCTGCTTCTTGCCTCACTTTATACCAAAGTTAGCCGCTACGATGAGGCAGAGAAGATACTTGAGGAGTTTTTGAGGTTGTATCCTAATTCTGCTGGTGCGCCAAAAGCCAGAGAAGCGCTTAAGGCACTTAAGGAGCGGAAGAAGTGATTCTTCCACAACGGCGGTCGAAACAGATGAAAATTGAGAATCTCGTTGTAGGGGGGGGGGCTCCTGTTGTCGTAGAGGGGATGTTGAAGCAGGATATAAAAAAGTTTGATACCAGTGTGGAAGAATTAAGAAATCTTGTTAGAGAGGGATGTGAACTGGTACGCGTTGCGCTTCCTACACGCTCTACCGTTCCATTTTTTAAGAAGTTGATTGCTGAATCTCCTGTTCCTTTGATGGCGGATGTCCATTTCAGTTGGTCTCTGGCGAGAGAGGCGATTGCCTCAGGTGCTCCGTCTGTCCGTGTGAACCCTGGTAATATGCGAAGAGGCGGAGAGATGCGCCGTTTTGCAAAAGAGGCACAGGATGCAAAAGTTGTGGTGCGGATAGGTGCGAACTCTGGTTCGATTGCGGAGAATAATGAAAGGCTTTCTGCGGATGAGGTGGTCAAACGATTGAGCAGTCGCACTCTTGACTTTATCAAATTGTTTGAAGACGAAGGGGTGACGACTCTCATCGTCGGGGCGAAATCATCATCGGTCTCCGAAACGGTTTCGGCGAACCGAATAATAGCAAGAGAATGTGAATACCCGATTCACATCGGAGTAACTGCGACAGGAGCAGGAAAGATGGCGCTTCTCAAATCGGCATCTGCCATAAGCACGCTGCTGTTAGAAGGTATAGGAGACACCGTAAGGGTTTCTTTAACTGACACATCAGAGGAGGAGGTGAGAATTGGACGACAGATTCTGCAGGTGCTCGGACTGCGCCGTTTTTCGCCTGAAATAATCTCCTGTCCGACTTGCGGTAGATGTAAGGTTGACTTGCAAAGGGTTGTAGAAGAGGCAGAAAAAAGGTTATTTCCTCTTCCTGGGTGGCTGAAAATCGCTATTATGGGATGTGTGGTGAACGGACCTGGCGAGGCGCGTGAAGCAGATTTGGGTATAGCGTATGGTGTGAAGAAAGCGGTTATTTTTGCTAAAGGAAAAAAAGTAAAGTATGTTTCTAATATTAGTGCGTTGAGTGAACTGATAAAGATTCTTAATGGAAGCAACTTCGATGGAAGCAAAGGGTGAGATTTATTACAACTATGTTTTAAGCGTCGAGCAGACAGGAGAAAGGTTCCGTTTTCAGTTACTGACGGAGACAGGTAGGCTGGCTGCAGAGGGAGTCTTTTCACTACCAAGCGAATTTCCGAATCCGGAGAAGATGCTTCCTGTGCTTGTAGGAGAAGAAACGACACCAAGCGTATCAGGTGCGGTTGAGAACTTCGGAAAGTCTCTTTACCAGCGTGTTTTCACGCCAGCGGTCAAGCGTGAGATAGAGCGAATCACTGATGTTGGGGGTATAGTCTCGATTGCTATTGCCACGCGTAGTCGTCGTGCAGCGGCCCTTCCTTGGGAGGGGATGCACGACGAAAAAGGACCCTTAACGGAGCGCGGGCAAGTTCTCATCTGCCGCACTGCAGAACGACTTTCCCAGACACCACTTCAACATCTTGGGACTACGCCGCGTGCGCTGATTGTCTCCCTGACGCCGCCGGAAAAGGAGAAAGAGGTGCTGCTGGATAAGCGCGCCAACGCTGTTTATAACTCTCTTAAAAGATTTGAGGATGAAGGGTTACTCAACCTTCACACCGCAAAGGTAGAGAACGCTGCCGCGATGCAGCATTATATAAACGCTTTCTCACCCCACATCATCTGCCTCATCTCTATCAGTGCAGGTGGCGGAGTCTTCCTCTCCTCTACGGAGATGGTGACTGCAAGCAAGATAGTAGGCATACTGATGGAAGTCAGCGATTTGCGCTGTGTTCTTCTTACCTCACCTCCCTGTGAGCAAATGAGTTTCTTCGATATTGCGTGGCAACTGGTCAATCGTGGTATGCCAGCGGTTTTGGTTCGCAGAATCGTGTTAGAAGAAAAACTCGAAAGGCTTTATTTGAATGGCTTTTTCGATTCTGCCTTGAAAGGTAGCCGAATTGATGTTGCTCATCTTGCTGGCTGCAAGCCACTCATCAATAAGCGCACTATCGCATATCTGGCGCCTGTTTTATTTGTTAGCAGTCAACTCCCTATTATGCCGCGTCTATCGGATGAGCAACTGGCACGATATAAAGAG
>JAOAAR010000029.1 GCA_026418755.1 Planctomycetota bacterium | reverse complement strand
GTATACGACAGTATCGAGGAGAGTTACTGGGACATCTCACTCTGCTACTTAAGAAATGTTCTTTATAAAGCGGATGCCCCTCATTTTTATGCGGGAGCAGGACTGGGTCTTGCTCAAGAAGTCATCAGATACGAACTTGCAGGAACAAGGAGCAGTGAAAAGAACAATTCTGGTATCTTCATTTTGAAAGTGGGTTGGGATACTCTTTCAAACTTTTTCATTGAACTCTCGTATCGGCGACTGATAGACAGCGATAGTAATATCGAGGATATGCTTGAACTCTCTTTTGCGATTTACTTCTGAAAGGGTGAAGGAAGAGAGGGAAGGAGGCTTGCGCGTATTAGGGCTTGATATGGGGAGTAGGGCGACAGGGTATGCGCTTTTGGAAGAAGTGGACGGTTTGCTCAAAATAGTGGAGAATGGCACTCTACGAGCGCCTGCAGAGGATTTCAAAGAGCGGCTTTTTTGGCTATACGGAGCAATCCAGAATTTGATAAAACGCACTATACCCGATGCGGTCGCCATTGAGAGACCCATCCACGCGCAGAATATTCAAACAGCGCTTTCAATGGGGATGCTTCATTCTGCTGCGGTACTTGCCTCTGCGGAGGCAGGAGTTGCCATAACGGAATACGAGCCTTCTGTGATTAAAAAAGCGGTGACAGGCAACGGACGCGCATCAAAAGAGCAGGTTCTCCGGATAGTAAGGATGCTTTTCGGCGAAGATACACCGTCTTCGGATCCGGCAGACGCGGTTGCTTGCGCCCTCTGTTTCCTCCACCGCAGAAGCAACTCAACTATTTAACTCTCTTCTTCTCACCCCGAACACTTTTCCCTATCTTCTTTCAGAAAGTGCTATTTTAGGGTATCAAGCGACTCTATTAAATGGGATTCTCCGAGGAGAGAAAGCAATCGGATGAGAGATTCTCTGTCATATTCAGGATAGTCGCTTGCAGGGTACTCCCCTTTTTTGAATCTGTTGACGAGCGTTTCCAGCACTTCTCTGTTTTTGGTGGAAGGGGAATGGAGAAGGGAGCGTTTTTTGAACAAAAGGACGCAGCAATCAGCATAGAGCAACTCCCACTGAGCGCTTTTGTAGAGATATGTGATGAGAAGGTCAAATCTGCCGCGGTGGTGTTCCAAGAGGACCCCGTCAAGATTCCATTTCTGGGCAAGGCTTTCTATTCTGGGAGGTTGGGTTATGGCGTTGCGATAGTCATTGTGAACAGTTTCGGGGAAGTGGACGAGTCTGCCGTCAAGGAATGGTTTTCGAGCGCATTTGGAGATGAGGAAGCCACCTAGTTCGTAGTTGTGGAAGAGGTGTTTCAAGTTAGGGTTCTCCTGGAGGAATGGTGGGAGGTTGAGAGGAAATGTAACCTTCGAGATGCCTGTTCCGAAGGAGATGTCGTAAAGGTGTCTTGAGCGCCAGAAGGAGTTGGTCACGCAGAGGATGCTTATAACAGCAGAAACGGTCAAAATTATGAGCAACAGCCCATATTTAAGTAGTCTTAAAAGAATCTGCGGGATTGATATGTTATATAGAGTATCTTGGATGTTGGCTGCTATGAAGGTAGGTGCTATTACTGCGAAGAGAGAGATGTTACGGTGAGCGAGGAGAGAGAGGAAAATGATAAGTGCTGTGATAGTGATTCTGAAGGAGCGCCACCTGTGATAAGAGGAGATTGTGGTGGCGATAAGAGCGATGAAGAGGAGTTTATAAGAGAGAAGTTTTGAGGAGAAGAAGTCTGCCAGTTCGTTTATGGGGGATGTCCATTCAAGGACATTAGCGTATGCGGTGGGTTTTGTGAAGAAGAGGAATGGGTAGAGTGCACCGTCGCTGAAGTGTGGGTTGACGAAAGTGGCGGCGAGGACGGCTACCAGAGAAAGGAGAAGATGACGGAGGCAGGGTTCTGTTTCTGTTTCTGTTTTCAAGAATCGGCTCACAAGAAGAGCAACCATTGCGCAGAGAAGTAAAACCGGAGATAGAAGGACACCGTTGTGAAGGTTCACCCACAAAGCGGTTAAGGGAGCCAGAATGAGCAGTTTTCTGCCGCGGAGGCGGAGAATCAAAAGGATAAAGAGGACGAAGAGGAAGTCGCTGAAGAGAGCAGGACGGCAGAGGTATCGTGAAGATGCGGCGACGGCTCCAAGAAGTGATAAGGTGCAGGCAACCAGCCGCCAAAAAGCCTCTTTGAACGGAAAGAAGAGAAGTGGAAGCAGAAACATTGCAACGACTAAAATGCTCCTCAAGAATTGAGTCCCTGTGTCACCGAAAAGGAAGAAGAGAACTTGAGCAAGAGAGGAGAGGTTGATGAGAGGAGCGTTTTCAGCGGTGAAAGAGAATTCATCAATTTTCGAAAACCCTTTTTCGAGAATCAGTCTGCCTGTCTCTTTATGCCAGAAAAAATCCTCCTCGTAAATTTTTCGGAAGGAGAAAAGAAAGAGAAGAAGGCTTAATGACAAAACAGCGACCAGCGTTGTAGGTATCTCTATTTTTCGCATCGTCTTCTGCCCCTTCTCGCTTTTATCAAGATAAACGAAAAAGAGAGGAATATAAAGCAGAAACAAAGATTTAAGAAATGAGTTTGATTTTGGGAGAAGGTTTTAGTATTCATTATTCTCTCATGAGAAGGGATAGGGTATAGCAGGAGTTAGTGATGGATTACAGAGACGCTTGGAAAATGTTAGAGAAAGGGAAAAAGTTCCTTGTTACATCGCATATATATCTGGATGGGGATGCGGTTGCGTCTGAACTGGTGGTAGCGAAGGTGTTGAGGAGTTTGGGGAAAGAGTATGTTATTGTGAACGAGCACGCTGTGCCGCGTTTTCTGCGGTTTCTTCCTAAGAGTGCGGAGATAAAAACATATTCGCAAGGCACGAATTATGAGTTCGATACTGCAGTGGTTTTGGATATCGGAGCGTGGAAGCGGATGGGGCTTGTAAGCGAGATGATTGACCTGAGTAGACACAAGGTTCTCAACATTGACCATCACTGTTCAAACGACGGTTTCGGAGAGAACACTCTGGTTGATTCGGAAGCGTCTTCTACAGGCGAGATTCTTTTTCACCTCTTAAAAGAGAATGGTTTTGAGATTGACGAGGAGGCAGCGTTTCTTTTGTATGTGGCGCTTTTTACGGACACAGGGCGTTTCACATACGATAACACGAGTCCTGTTACTCTCCGTATTGCTGCCGATTTGTTAGACAAAGGAGTGGATACCCAGAAAGTCGTCAACGAAGTGTATCGGAGTATGACGGATGCGCAACTTGCGTTGCAAGCAAGGGCACTTTCCCGTCTTGCTATGACGGGCAACAAGAAGATTGCGTGGATTACGCTTTACTGGAAAGATTTTGAGGAGACGGGTGGAGAGCCTGATGATACCCAGGAGTTTGCAGAGTTTCCGCGTTCAGTTGCTGGAGTAGTGATAGGAATGTATGTGAGGGAGATGGAAGACGGGAGAGTAAAGGTGAGTATGCGTTCAAACGGTGGGGTTGACCTGAACAAGTTTGCGATGCGTTATGGTGGAGGAGGTCACAAGTCTGCGGCAGGAATCACTTTTTCCGGGATGAGCGTAGAGGCGGTGACCCAGTTTGTCGTTAGTGAACTTTCAAAAGAGACAGAAAGAAAAACGCGTTGAGCCAATCCTTAAAACAATCGCCTCTGTGAAGGGTAGTGCCTCGTCAAATAGAGAGGAAGAAAGGCTTCCACAAAGCATTACGACTTATAGTCGGCGATACGGTACTTTGAGATTTTGTAACGGAGAGAACGGACAGAAATACCGAGAAGGGCAGCCGCTTCTTGGATATTCCCTTCTGTCCTACGAAGAGCCTCTCTTATGTAGCCTCGTTCTGTCTCCTCCTGATAAGAATCCAAGTTGAAAGAAGCAGGAATCACATATTCTTCTTTTTGAGGCGGTGAATGGAGTACTATGTTTTCGCTTTTGAGGGTGTTGCCCTCGCAGAGTGCCATAGCGCGCTGGATAACATTCTCCAGTTCGCGCACATTGCCGGGCCAGGAATAGGATTGAAGCCTTTTTAAGGCGGTATCTTCGATTTTCTCCACCGACTTTCCGAAGCGTGCATTATACTTTTTCAAGAAATGGCCTACCAGAGCGGGGATGTCGTCAAGCCGTTGCCTTAAAGGTAGAATCTCGACGGGTATGACATTGAGTCTATAAAATAAGTCTTTTCTGAAGCGTCCATGTTCAACCTCTTTTTCGAGATGCTTGTTTGTAGCCGTGATGATTCTCACATTTACACGCTTTGGTGCTGTATCCCCCAGGGGAATGAATTCTCGTTCTTCAATAGCACGAAGTAGTTTTGCCTGGGTAGTGAGAGGAATCTCCGATATCTCGTCGAGGAAGAGGGTTCCCTGGTCTGCGACTTCGAAAAGCCCTTTTTTGTCTGCGATGGCACCGGTGAAAGCACCTTTTTTGTATCCGAACAGTTCGCTTTCAAGAAGAGTTTCGGGGAAAGCCGCGCAATTAAGCGTAATAAAAGGCTGATTGAATCTTGGTGAGTCGAGGTGAATTCTCCGAGCGACAAGTTCCTTACCTGTGCCGCTCTCGCCGGTGATGAGAACCGTCGAGTCGGTCACCGCAATACGGCGGACGAAGCGTAAGACTTCTTGCATATGCTCCGACACTCCCACTAATTGGGGGATATCGTACGCTTCCCCCCTATGGGAGAGAATCTCACTGTAACGGAGCGCTCGTTCGACAGTTATCCGCAGATGGTCTATGTCAAACGGCTTTTTTATATAGTCAAATGCGCCAAGGCGCATAGCCTCTATTGTGTTCTGGTCAGTGTAATACGCTGTTATGATAATGACAGGCAGAAAAGGGTTTTTCTCTTTTATATGTTTAAGAAGCATAAGGCCATCCATACCTGGCATTCTGATATCTTCCACCACTACGCCTGGTTTCTCTGCATTGAGAATGTGAAGTGCGTTTGCCGCGTCTTGAGCGGTCAGAACATCAAAACCGTGAGAAGAGAGCATAATCTCCAACATTTCGAGAAGACTGCGCTCATCATCAACGACCAAAACCTTCGGTCTGTCGCCAGCCATATTCTCTCGCTCCTTCAAGAAAGTTTACCCTCGCAACGCGAGGAAGGTAGACTTTAAAAACGCTTCCCTTGCCGAAGGAGGAGTCGACCGTTATGACTCCGCCGTGTTCTGCCACAATTTTGTTCGCGATGGCAAGTCCTATGCCGATTCCATTGGGTTTTGTTGTGAAGAAAGGCGTAAAGATTCTTGGGAGGTCTTTTGCGCGGATGCCGCTGCCGGTATCACTGAAGACTACAACAACTCCATCTTTAAGCGGCTCGGACTGCTTTTCTTCTTCCAAGTTCTGGATTTCTTTTGCCTCTATGGAGAGTTTTCCTTTTCCGGATAGCGCCTCCAAGGCATTGATTCCGATGTTTAAGAAGACTTGTTTTATTTTCTCATAGTCGCAGTGGCAGATTATTCGAGGGGCTTTCAAATCAATCTCCACGCCTGCGGCTTCTGGTCTTGCTCGCAGCAGTCCTGCAGTCTCTTCGAGGAGGGTTTTAATGTCTACGCGGCTCGGACTGATTGGTTGAGGGCGAGCAAGATGCATAAACTTGTCAACTATGTTGTCCAGGCGGTCAGATTCTCGCTGGATGATGCGCATTAAACCTTTATATTGGGGATGAGAAGGCTCTACGCGCTCCAGTTGCTGGGCGGAGCCGCGGATGGAGGCTAAGGGATTGCGAAGTTCGTGAGCAAGTCCTATGGAGACCTCTTCCAGTTCTGATAATTGTTGCGCCCTCCGTTTTGCCTCTTCTACCTCCTTCCGAGCCGTTGTATCTATAAGAAGGACGACTTTGCCTCGAAACCGCTTCTGTTTACTTGGAAGGAATGAGATGCGAACTTCGATGCTTTTCCGTTTCCCCTCTCGTAGTATCTCTATCTCTGTTGTCTCAGAAACATTTTTTTTCAGAAGGTTCTTCAGCGGCAGATGTTCGGCTCTTTCTAGGAGTTTATCTATTGATTCGCCGACGAACGAATGAGGTTCTCCTTTTATGTCGAGGAGATTGATAAACTCGCCGTTCACGAAGACCAGTCTATTATTATGGTCAAGAGCCAGGACACCTTCTCCGATGTTTTCGAGTATGGGAGCATAGAACAGAGAAAGATGTCTGCTTGTGCGTGTCAACTGGCCACTCAAGATGGCGATGACAAAGAGGACGCCGCTATTAAGGACTAGGCGGGGGAGCCAATCCGTAGTAGACAGAGAAAGCACCTCCTGTGGGACGAAAGGGAGAGAGAATTTTTTGTTGAGTGCTTGACTGTAAAGGACAAAGATAGACGCCATTGTGACAGTAGAGGTGGATGCGTAAGTGATGCCCCCTGTGGGCGAAAGCCACACTGAAGCCAGAACCGTAGAGACTGAATAGAGGAAGATAAAGGGTGAGGCAAGACCGCCAGTGAAGTAGACTGTGAAAGTGGTAAGAAGGAGGTCGAATGCGAGTTGGATAATGAGAACGACGCGTAACCTTTTGAGCACAAGGAGAGAGAACAAAAACAGGACTGATGCGACGGCGCCGGTAAACAGAAGAATCTTAAACATAGGTATGAAATACTGGGGAGAGACAGGTTCCTTCACGCTGATAACAGTAAATGCAGCCGCACAAACTATTAGTCTTGCCAGCGATAGTATAACAACAGGGCGTATAAAGGTTTCATCACGCACGACCTTGTCTCGTAAAACTCCCGCTTGGCAAGGTTTTTCTTGCTCTCATCTTTTTCCAACCGCTCCTGCCATAGCGAATATAGGCAGGAAGACAGCCATAACGATTCCACCGACAAAAATGCCCATAAGCCCTATCATTAAAGGTTCGATGAGTGAGGTGAGTTGCTTGACGGTTGTCCGCACTTCGAGGTCGTAGAAGTCTGAGATTTTTTCGAGAAGAGTCTCAAGGGCGCCCGAGCGTTCGCCGATGGATATCATTCTGGTAACCATTTTGGGGAAAACCCCGCTTTTTGCCAGAGGAACGGCTAACGGGTCTCCTTCTTGAATGTTTTTATTCGCATTTGAGATGGCTTCTTCGAGAACTTTATTGCCTGTGGTGGATGCGACTATGTCGAGGGTGGCTAAGATAGGCACACCCGACTGGAGCAGTGTGGCGAATGTACGAGCGAAACGGCTCAAAGCAACTTTGTGAAAAAGCACCCCTAAAATCGGAAGTTTGAGGAGTAGCAAATCTTTGAAATATGAGCCCTTACTGCCTCGTGTCGTAGCGAAGAGGAGTATGATGATACCGAAGAGAGCAGGCACCCAAATTTTTACCTCGGTGCGAAGGAAATCGCTCAGTCCGAACATTACTTTTGTGGGGAGGGGCAGGTCTGTCATTCTCAACTGTTTGAACATATCTTTGAACTTCGGCACGATGAATAGCATAAGGAAGCCTGCTATGCCGACAATCATCGTCAGAGAAACTACGGGGTAGGTCATAGCAGATTTAATCTCCTGTCGCAGCGCTTCTGTTGCTTCCAGATACTCTGCCAATCGGTTGAGAATCTCGTCCAGTTTACCGCTCATTTCGCCTGCGCGGACCATATTTATGTAAAGGTCTTTGAAGACAGCAGGGTGGCGGAAGAGAAACTCAGAGAAGTCCGTTCCTGCACGGACATCTTCGGAGACAGAATTGAGGACACTCTTGAAACCTGGGTCGTCCGTCTGGTCTGCCAGCACTTCCACTGATTCCAGCATCGGGATTCCTGCGGAAATCATAGTAGCAAGTTGACGGGTGAAGACCGCCAATTCCTTGGCTTTCACTCGTGCCTTTGGAGCGCCCTTGAGTTTCAGAATAGGCTCTCTCTTCGTTTTTTCAGATATGGAGAGAATCACATACTCTCGCTTCCGTAACTCTTCTTTGGCGTCTGCTTCAGTCTCCGCAGTAAGAGTCCCGCTTACCGTTTTACCGTTTTTGTCTCGTCCCACATACTTGAAATCTGCCATACGGCGTCCCTCCTCACTGTTATAATTATGCAATTATGCAAAGTCTGGGAGGCTCACCGAGAGTACTTCTTCGAGAGAGGTCAAGCCTGCCATAACTTTAAGAAGCCCTGCTCTTCTGACTGTTATCATTCCGTATTTTTCTATCGCTGTCCTTTTGATATCTGCCACAGAAGCACCATCAACAATCATTCTCTCAATCTCGTCGTTCACGACCAGTGTTTCGAGCAGCGCCATTCTTCCCTTGTAGCCCGTATCTCCACACCTATTGCACCCTACAGGCTTGTAAATCGTCAGATTTTCCAACTCTGACTCTTTGAACCCCACTCTCAAGAGTTCTTCTTTTGGAGGGAGAGGCTCGAGTTTCTGTTTGCAATATGGGCATAATTTGCGGGCGAGCCGCTGAGCGCTGAAGAGAAGCGTTGCAGCGGAAACCATGAAGGGGTCAACGCCCATATCCACCATACGCAAAATAGCCTGAGTTGAATCGTTAGTGTGCAATGTAGTCAGGACGAGGTGGCCTGTAAGAGCCGCTTTTACAGCGATGTCCATCGTCTCCATATCACGAATCTCGCCGACGAGTATGACATTCGGGTCTTGACGAAGAATTGAACGGAGCGCACTTGCAAATGTTAGCCCTTGTTTCACATTCACCTGAACTTGGTTCACTCCATCCATCTGGTATTCGACGGGGTCTTCTACAGTAACAATATTGGTGGTTTCAGACATAATCTCTCGTATAATAGAGTAAAGGGTAGTCGATTTACCTGAGCCCGTAGGTCCTGTGATTATTATCATCCCGTAAGGGGCTTTTGCTGCTGTCCGCATATCCTCAAGGCACTTTTTCTCGAACCCCAAGTCTTCAAGATTATATGAAAGGTTAGATGTGTCGAGGATACGAAGCACCGTTTTCTCCCCGTGAATCGTCGGAAGAATGGAGACGCGGAAGTCAATATGCCGTCCCTCTATGAGTAGTTTAAATTTACCGTCTTGTGGGATGCGTCTCTCGGCTATGTCCAACTCGCTCATAATTTTGATACGCGATGTAATAGCGTTCAACAACCTTTTCGGCGGAGAGAGCATCTCTTTCAATTTTCCATCCATCCGATAGCGCACCCTTAATGTCTTGTCATACGGCTCGATGTGAATATCGCTTGCTCTGTTCTTCACCGCCTGATATATCATCATATTCACCAACTTCACCACAGGGGAATCTTTCCCCATAAGAGCATCTGTTGAAGCATCCAGTTCGTAACCATCCTCCTTCTTATCTTCTATCACAAACTCCTCACCTTCCTCTTTGGCTTTCTTTGCCGCTTCCAGATTCTCCACCAGAGACTCGATTGCTTGCTCGGCTTTGTTGTAATTCCGCTTTATAGAATCGAGGATGGAATGTTGCGTACTCACCACAGGTCTTATCTCATGCCCTGTCACAATACGCACATCGTCCAGTTTCAGGACATCAAAGGGGTTGGAGACAGCCACAGTGAGCATATTGTCAACTTTTGAGATGGGAAGAATCTGGTAGTATGTGGCCAAATCTTGAGGCAGAACCGCTAACACCTCGTCTGGAACGGTCACCTTCGACAAGTCAATCGGTGGTATGTTTATCTCTCTTGATATGGCAGATAAGAGAGCGGCTTCATCAACTGATTTGTTAGTCAGAAGATATTCTTCAAGGGGTTTCCCTTCTTCCTCTGCTGCAACTGCAGCAGCATCCAGGTCAGTGTCATTCATAAGCCCATACTTGCGTACTATCTGCTTTAACTTTTTGTCGAAACTTGATGCCATATTCCTCTCCTGACCCCAGACATTGGCTTTTCCTGATAAATATACAAGAAAAACCGTTTTATGTCAAGAATCAAGCAATGTTTAAAAGCCGTTTCAACTCCTCTGGGTCAGTCGAATGTGCAAGCGCCTCTTCCTTCGTAATCTTGTGAGCCCTTACCAACTCCGCAAGCGACTGATTAGCGGTGCACATTCCTAATTTGCTGGATGTCTGGATGACAGAATATATTTGATGGGCTTTGTCATCGCGTATGAGGCTTCTGATGGCAGGTGTTGCTATCATCACTTCCGCTGCCAGCACTCTCCCTCTTCCTGAGGCGTGAGGGAGAAGCATCTGGCACAATATAGCCTGAATGACGAACGACAACTGCGTTCTCACCTGTTGTTGCTGGTAGGCAGGGAAAACATCAACGATACGGTTAATGGTTTGAACCGAATCGGATGTGTGCAGGGTTGCAAGGGTTAAGTGGCCTGTTTCAGAAAGAACCAATGCCGTCTCGATAGTCTCTTTATCACGCATTTCTCCTATTAGAACCACATCGGGGTCTTGTCTTAATACAGAGCGAAGCGCATTATGAAAACCTCTCGTATCAGAGCCAACCTCGCGCTGTGTTATCAAGCAGCCTCTGTGACGGTGGACAAACTCTATAGGGTCTTCGATTGTGACTATATGTCCACTACGGGATGAGTTTATGTAATCTATCATACTCGCCAGCGTAGTAGATTTTCCACTGCCCGTTGCACCGGTGACAAGAACCAATCCTTTCGGCTTATCGCATATCTCCTTTATCAGTTTTACAGGCAGTCCGAGGTCTTCCAGTTTCCAGATTTCCCATGGCACAAGCCTCATTGCCGCAGCGACCGTTCCTCTTTGCATGTAAACATTCGTCCTGAAGCGTCCCAGACCTGATATGCCGAAAGATAAGTCTATCTCAAGGTCTCGCTCGAAACGTGCAATCTGTTCATTATCCAGGATGGAGTACACCAATTTTTGGGTCTCTTCGCCATCCAGAACTTCCGTTCCTACATTTACAAGTTTTCCATCTATTCTGATTCTCGGCGGCGAACCCGCAAGAATATGAAGGTCAGAACCATTCCTCTCCACCAACTCCTGTAACAACTCTTCCAGAGTAACACCTGCCATATACTATCTCCTCATCCTATTTTGCTTCTGATTTCTCTTTTCTTGCTTTCTCAATCACTTGTTGGGCAATGTGAGAAGGTAGCACATCGTAGTGCGAAAAACTCATCGTATAACTCCCTTCGCCCCCCGTAATAGAACGGAGTTGCGTAGAATATGTAACCACTTCAGCAAGAGGAACTTTTGCCTTTATGGTCTGATAATCCCCTACTGAATCCATTCCTGTGATTCTGGCTCTTCGTGCGTTCAAATCGCTTGTTATATCACCCATATACTTCCTGT
>JAOAAR010000283.1 GCA_026418755.1 Planctomycetota bacterium | reverse complement strand
ATACAGACTGGGCTGCAGACGCAATAACAGCAGTATCCCCGCCGGCGTCTACCAGCGCTCCGAGCAACATGTCACCACTTGCACCACCAATTGGCTCTATATAAGCCAGTTTCATCTGACTCTTCCTATTCATTATAAGAAGATATCGTCTTTTCACTACTCTGTCAATAAATAATTCTCTTCCTGCCTCAGCCATAGCCAGTCTCTTTTCCAGAGAGCGATAAGAGCCGTTATGGGATAACCATATTATACTGTGTTCTGTCGAACTGTCTTTTTGTCTATCTCTATCCAGTGTAACCCCTTGGACTCTCCTACATGCTTCTTTTTCGATAGAATCTCGGAGGAGTGTCAGAAATTTTCTTGAATATCTTTAAAAAACTGGCACAATTCCCAGTGAATTCTTATACGGATTAGGTTTTGGCTTGACAAGTTTATGGTATATTGTATAGTTATGTGACTCCAAAACAGAATTGGCAGGAGGTGTTTATGGAGAAAGGCTACTCCAAGAAAGAGGCAGCAGAGTTTAAAAAGATGTTATTGAAACAACGGGAGATTGTCCGCCAGGATATGGACAGCATAGAGCAGGAGACATCAGCCAGTTCGTTGAAGGAAGGCGTAGGAGAACTCTCAAATATGCCGGTTCATCTTGCGGACATAAGCGCTGAAAGTTACGAGCAGGAGTTCGCTGCAGAATTATTGGAAAACAAAGGAGAGGTTGCTGCTGATATAGAGAATGCTCTTAGAAAGATAAATGAAGGGATATACGGGTTGTGTGAGATATGCGGGAAGAGGATAAAGAAGAGCAGGCTTCGGGTGATTCCTTATGCTCGATACTGCATCGAGTGCCAGAAAAAGAGGGAAGAAGAGGAGAAGAGTTCATTAAGAAGTGGAGAGTAGTTACTCTTGTCATCTGCACCATCGGGCTGGCTCTCGACATAATCAGTAAAGAACTGGTTTTTTATTTTCTTTCTCCTCGTTATTACACCCAGGATTTATGGTTGATTGACGAGTTTTTCAGTTTGCGTCTTTCAAGAAATTACGGTGCCCTCTTCGGAGTCTTACCTCAATACGGTTTTCTTTTTGTAATCGCTAGTTTTCTCGCAACAGGCGGAATCATCTGGTATCTCTATTTCAAAGAGAAAAAACCTTCCCGTTATGTTGAGGTCACCTGCGGCATCTTGCTAGCAGGTGTTCTGGGCAACCTTTATGACAGACTTGTGTTAGGTTATGTCCGCGACTTTATCGGACTCCACGCAGGTGAAGGATATACATGGCCATATTTCAACATTGCCGACGCTTTCATCTGCGTAGCGATAGGACTCATTATAATTTATTCCTTCAGAAGCGAGGGGAAAAGATGCCCACACAAGGAAAGTTCGGCGAAGTGACAATATCAGGCAGGAGAACCGCCCTACCGTTTTCCAAGGAGATTTTGGCTCACTCTCTCGTCGACTCAGGAATGTCAAGGAAAGAAGCCCTCCTCACTGCAGAAGAGATTCAGAGAATGCTAAAAGTCGGAATGTGTTACACAAAGAACGAAATCTCCAGAATAGTCTATCTTTATCTTAAAAGCAAAGGTCTTGAGAGAATGGCGGAAGATTACAGAGAGACTGTGCAATCGCGGCATGTAATCAATGTGGTCGGTAGACATGGTGAAGTTCCCTTCTCGAAAGTGATTCTTGCCCGTTCTATAAGGACGGCAGGAGTGGATATGGAGTCAGCGTTTGAAATAGCCCAGGATGTTGAGTTGGCTCTCCGTTCATTGCGGCGGAAGAAGATATCCACTCGGAGACTGCGAATGCTCGTATTCGATATTTTGAGAGGTAAGCGAGGCGAGAAATGTGCGAAGAATTATCTTCTATGGAGAGAGGCGTTGAACAACATGACTCCTCTTGTTCTCCTTATCGGAGGAGCCACAGGCGTAGGGAAAAGCACGCTTGCAATCGAGATGGCATCCCTTCTTGACATCCCTTATGTGATTTCGACGGATGTGATTCGAGAGATGATGAAGACTTTCTTCTCAAAGGATTTGTTCCCTTTTATTCATCACCCTTCATATATGGCAGGTAGCGCGGTGAAAATCCCTTCTGTATCCAGCCCTGTTCTTGAAGGGTTTTCCGATCAAGCAGTTGCTGTGAGTGTGGGCGTGAAGGCGAGGATAAGGCGAGCAGAAGTTGAAAACATACCGATGATAGTGAATGGTGTCCATTTAATACCTGGTATTATTGATGTTAAAGAGTTTGATGCGCGTATAATCCAGATTCTGCTTTATATGCCTGACAAAGAGATTCATAGAAACCGTTTCAGGATAAGGCAGCGACAGACGCGCAAACGCAGTGCATCCAATTACATCAAGCATTTTGAGCGAATACGCGCCATTCAAAGTTATCTGGTTGAAAACGCCAAATCGGCGGCGGTCCCAGTCATATCTGCTCTTAATATGGAGAAGGCAGCGGACGCCACCATACGCTACATCTCAGAGAAACTGGCAGAAGAGGAGGCTCTTAGGGGGAGAAAGGATTGAGAAGGGCTGTGTTTCTGATTGATGGCGAGCATTATGTGGAAACAACCAAAGATGCTGTAAATTTCCTAGAAGCCAACCTCGATGTTCAAGCGGTTGGCGCAGGTCTTTTGGGAGAAATGGGGAAGTTCGGCGAAAAAGCGCTTGCCCTTTTAGACATACCGGTCTTGAGAGAAATGGACCCTGAATCCACGCTTAGAGTATTGATTGAGCGGTTCAAGCCTGAAGTAGTGATTGACTTGACAGATATACCTC
>JAOAAR010000282.1 GCA_026418755.1 Planctomycetota bacterium | reverse complement strand
CGAGGGGATGTGAAGTGCAGTCCTTGTCAGAAGCGACAATGTTCAAAAAGAGTCTGTATGGAGGCAATCAGCGTTGAGGGCGTTTATTCGGCGGCAAAAGACATATTAGAGCAGTTCTCTTGCGCAAAAGTAGGACAATAAATATGAAACGGTTCTTCTTAATCTATGGAATTGTTGTTTTTAGTCACTTCATATCCGGCATCCACGGGCAGAACGAAGAAAAAAATTTTCCTGAGTTTCCTGGAAGCGTTGAAGAGAGTTCGGAGAAATGGTGTGTGCGCACTGACCTCGGCGTAGAGGCTGCACGCCGTTACCTGAAACTTCTCGATTCGCTTACTGATGAGTATAAAGAAATCTTCTCACAAATGAAGATAGAACGCTGGGAGCGAATTGATGTTTGGATCTACAAGAAGAGAAAAGACATGGAGAGGACTTATCAGATAGGAGAGCGCGTGATAGGAATGTATTTCCCCCATTTGAAGAGAATCATCTCTCATCAAGGATTCTTCGGAAGTGACGGGACGACAGCACAAGTTTTAGCGCACGAGGCGATGCACGCTCTTCTCCATCTCTACCTCGGTGATTTGAGAAAAGTGCCTGTGTGGGTCTCTGAGGGGATAGCGGTGATGACGGAAGGGATGACTATCAAGGGAGGAGATGTGAAACTGACGAGGGTGCCGCGCGATCGACTCTTACGGGTGCGCTCCGACATAGAAGCAAAAAACACCATTTCGCTAAAAGACCTCTTCAGCGTTCTTTCAAGGGAGTTTGATGCCCGTTATTATGCATATGCGGGTATGTTTGTCTATTTCCTCGTGAAAGGCGGCTTGAATGGCACAAAAGAGGCGCTCTTCGATTATCTTCAAACCGCGAAAGAGAACGAAGTAAAAGCAGAAGATTTTGAGAAAGCGCTTTCGACGCGGACCGGAAAATCCTTGAAGGAGGTGGAAGGACTGTTTTTCAAGTGGGTGATGCAACAAAAGTTTGAGTATTCAGGGAAGGCGGTGGGGACGAAATACAGAAGTGATTTGATGGAGTTTTCAGTTGATGCTCCAACCAAGGATTGGAAAATCAACATTGACTCAATGCTTGCTAAAGATGAGTATGTGGTCTACTGGCGTAGAAATCCATACGGACGGTTCTCAGTTTCTGCTGTTTCCAACCTTTACGCCTATACCGCCGCTGAATTGTTAAACATCAGAGAGGACCAGTTAAAAGATTTAGGGGCAAGAAATGTGAAAAGGTGGATGGGAAATATGGGAAAGAAAGAGGCGGCGTTTGTTGAGTATGATTACGAAGACAAAGATGTCTTAAAGGATGGTAAGCCATATAGAGTGAGAGAGATATGGCTTTCAACAGAGCGCGGCGTCTATAAACTCCGTTTTCAGGCAGAAGAGATGGATTTTTTGGATATGGAAAAAGAGTTCAGAGAGGCAGAACGCAAGTTTGAACTGGGAGAGAACCGCTGATTTTTAGTGAGAGATACGGTTTCAGTTTGATGTTTCAATTTAAGATGGTAAAATAAAAGAGAGTTTTGGAGGTAAGGTTATGGCAAAAAGCCCGCGCCATTTCTATGAGATACTCGGAGAAGGCGGAGGAGAAGAAATGCGCGCTTCTGCGGGGCGTGCGCCATTCAGAAGCACTCCTCCTCCACGCATACCCCTGCCAACACAAGTTACGCCTGTCCAGAACACGATAACCCTCAGAAAAGAGACTTTCGTCGTCGGAGTCGCATTTTTTGTTGTGCTAATTGTGGTCGCATTTATAGTAGGGAGAAGCACCGCTCCTGCTGAAACAGTGGCTAAACTTGAGAATGTGAAACCAACCGATGCTTCCGCTTTGCAACCACCCTCTCTTATTAAAGAGAAACGGTATGTGATAGTAGCAGCAACATTTCCTTCGTCGAGAATGAGCGAAGCACAAGAGATTAGAGATTTTCTTCTGAAAAGCGAGTGGACGAATGCAGAGTTGGGCAGAGAAGGTGACAATGTCCAGGTTCTTTTAACAGGATACAGAACGAAAAAGATAGCCGAAGATGCGTTGACCGCCATAAAAAATACACCATATAAAAACAGAAAAATATTTGTAGACGCTCAACTGGTGGAGAAGTGATAGAAAATGGAAATAAAACCTGAATGTTATCCTTGCATACTCTTGTTTACATTGAGAACTGCGCGGCAGGTAACAGAAGATGAGTGGCTTCTGAAAAAAGTGATGAACGAAACAATGGAGGTATTGCGGGATATAGGAACGGTTCAGACCCCGCCCGAGGTGGCGACGGATGTGTTCGGACGGATTGTACGGACCTTGGGACAAAAGGACCCTTTGAAATCTGAACGCGAACGGATGAACACAGAGGCGAAGAAGTTGCTTCCTGAAGCAGAAAAACTTGTTACAACTGCGAATGACCCTCTCTTTGCGGCTATGAAATTTGCTGCGCTGGGGAATGGATTTGATACACTCTTTGTTGAGAAGCATCTTTTGCAAACTAAAACCATTCTTGAACAGTTTAACAGTAAGAAGTTTCATACAAATGATTACGAGGAGTTCAAAAAAGACATCTCCGGAGCAAGGAGGTTGCTTTATATACTTGATAATGCAGGTGAAATCTTTTTCGACAAACTTCTGATTCGATACTTAAAAAAACAGTATAAAAAAATGGAAGTGACAGCGGTAGTGCGAAAAGACATAGTGTTCGACGATGCAACTTATGAAGATGCAAAAGCGGCGAAGATAGAAGAGGATGCGAAAGTGATTGATTGTGGTTTCTCTACCCTCGGTACTC
>JAOAAR010000281.1 GCA_026418755.1 Planctomycetota bacterium | reverse complement strand
CATACGCCAACGCATAATCCGGTTTCAACTCAATCGCCTTGTTATAGTCTTTGAGCGCACTTTCATACTCCCGTTTAGCATATCGAGCATCGCCGCGCTTACCCCAGAGCCTCGCATCCTTCGGATTCAACTCAATGGCGATTGAATAATCCTCTATCGCTCCTTTGTAATCTTTCTTGTGCCGCTTTACATCGCCTCGACAGACATATGCCGCCACCAACTTCGAGTCAAACTCGATCGCCTTGTCACAATCTCTAATCGCACCTTCATAGTCGCCCCTCGCCGCTTTAGCGAAACCTCTACCCGCATATGCCAACGCATCTGTCGGAGATAACTCTATGGCTTTGTTAAAATCTTTAATTGCACCATCGTAGTCACCTGTGGCACTTCTGGCAAAACCGCGGTTGCCATATGCATCCGCATTTTCTGGGTCCAACTCGAGCGCCTTGTTGTAATCCTCAATCGCACCATCGTAGTCACCTTCAAGATGTTTAACCCTACCGCACTCATAGTATCTCTTAGCATCTTTCCTCTTTTTCTTCTCCTCTGCTTGCTCCTTCTGTTTTTTCGCTTCCTCTTTATGATGCTCTTCCAACACCATCATCGCATTGTAGAATTCACCTGCAGTCGAAAAACGCCCTTCTGGCTTATAAGCAAGCGCTTTGAGAATCACTTCATTCACACTCTCCGGCAGCCCTTCAATCTTCTCCACCTCTTTCCTCTTAACGACAAGTTGTGCCAACACCTGCTCATACGACCCTTCATACGGCGGTCTGCCACTCAACATCTCATACACAGTCGCCCCTAATGAATACACATCAATCCTGTGGTCTATCTTTTCTCCCAGAAGGTGTTCAGGTGCCATATACCCGGGCGTTCCCATCACAAATGTCTGTGAAACTTTTGACACAGAGTCTTGCACCCTTTTTGCAATCCCAAAATCCATCACCTTCACAATTCCATCTTTTGACACCATTATGTTCTTCGGCTTTATATCCCTATGTATAATCTTCTTTGAATGTGCATAATCAAGCGCGGCGGCAACCTGCCTCAAAATAGAGAGCACCTCCTCCGCAGAAAATCTCTTTCCTTCCTTTCTCACCATTGTTCCCAAATCCTTCCCGTCAACAAATTCCATCGTTATAAAACAGGCGTTCTTCTTACGGTCAATCTGAAAATCATAAATGGCAGTAATGTTCTCGTGGCGTAAACTTCGGGCTAAACGCGTCTCCTCTCTCATCCGCTCGATTGCATCCTTGTCACTCACAAACTCGGAGGGCATCATCTTCATCGCTATGAACTCGTCCAATCGCATATCTTTCGCCAAATAAACCACACCCATCGCCCCGTGTCCCAACTCTCCCACCGCTATATACCGTTCAAGAAATATTCTCTCAGGGTCTGCACTCTCAAAAGTTATCTCTTTGTGTTTGAAAACCGCCGTTCCACACTCAGGACAGAATTTCGCAGTATCGCTAATCTCCTGTCCACATTTCAGGCACCGCATCTTTTCCCTTTCAAAATAATATTCATCTTAATGCTGATACCCACCTAAATCAACACCTATTAAGCACCTGTGCATCCACTCACAACCTCACAAAAACAAACTAATCCAAGCGATTACCCGAAGAGGAGAAAAAAGCATTTTGCAAAACATTTATCCCGTCTAAAGCGTTAATATATAATGGATTTTTGGCAGACTTTTGGGAGGTATTTTAATGAAGAGGTGCTTGTTTGCTATTTTCTTTTTCGTTTTCGTGACGGTTAGTGTCATTACAGCGCAGGAGCAGCCGCCCCAACCTCCGCAGCCACGTCAACCAGGCGGAGAGAGAGGACCTTTCCGTCCTGAAGGACAGATTGCCCAGCGGGTTGAACCATCTGCAATGGAGATTGACGGTGACTTTGCATATTGCGTAATAGGAACGACGGTTTTCAAGGTGGGGTTGGAGAAGATGGAGTTAGTTGCCAAACAGTCGCTGGAAAGCGCAGGAGAGAAGCCGGAGGATTTGATAAAGAGAGCGGACAAAGACGGTGACGGAAAAATCTCGAAGGCAGAGTTCAGCGGACCGCAGGAGATGTTTGGACGGCTTGACAGAGATGGGGATGGATTTCTCACGAAAGAGGAGATTCCGGCTGATGGGCTACGAAGGCTCACAGGGGTGCGCAGAAGTGGCACTCCTCCTGTTATCAGGTTCACGAAGGAGAAGGTAGTTATACTTTTAGGTGGAACAGTTTATAAGTTGGCGAAGAGTAACCTTGCACTGGAAGGAGCGATTCACCTTGAAGGAGAGGGAGGGCAGAAGCCGCCTGAGGCGCCGAAAAAGGAAGAGAAGAAGGAAGACTTTGGTTTCTGAAAAAAGATTTTTAAACTTTTTTCATTGGTTGCTCTTGACAATGGGCGAAAGATGATTATAATTTTAATGCGAAAAAGGTGTTCATTGACATATAGGGTAGAGTATTAGGCAGAAAATTGCGGTCAAGCTACTAAGGGCACACGGTGGATGCCTTGGCGCTGAGAGGCGATGAAGGGCGTGGGTAGCTGCGAAAAGCCCCGGGTAGCCGCAACCAGGCTTTGATCCGGGGATTCCCGAATGGAGAAATCCGTCGGAGAGATGCTCCGACATCCACATCTGAATGTATAGGATGTGGAGGCGAACGGAGGGAAGTGACACATCCCAGTACCTCCAGGAAAAGAAAACAATCGTGATTCTCCGAGTAGCGGCGAGCGAAAGGGGAGTAGCCAAAACCGGATGCGCGTGATAGCCCGTCGGCGTTGCGTATTCGGTGTAGTGGGTGCATGCCTGTCTCTTATACACATCTCCG